>NZ_AQOI01000124.1:0-5288 GCF_000364665.1 Xanthomonas sp. SHU 199 | reverse complement strand
TGGCCGGCGGTGCAGCGCGCGCTGGCGGTGGATGCCGCCGCGGGCTAGCGTCCTGCGCTGGCGCGCAGGCAGGGGTAAACTAGCCGGCTTCCTTTCCACCCGCCTGGATTAAGCGCCATGCCCGGGACCGTCCTGCATCCCCTGCCCTCCGCCGGCACCGCCGCCGCACCCGCGCCGGTGCGCGGCAAGCTCTACATCAAGACCCACGGTTGCCAGATGAACGAGTACGACTCGGCCAAGATGGCCGACGTGCTCGCCGCTTCCGAGGGCCTGGAGTTGACCGACAACCCCGAAGAAGCGGACGTGGTCCTGGTCAACACCTGCTCGATCCGCGAGAAGGCGCAGGAGAAGGTATTCAGCCAGCTCGGCCGCTGGAAGGCGCTGAAGACCGGCGGCAAGCCGGTGATCATCGGCGTCGGCGGCTGCGTGGCCTCGCAGGAAGGCGAAGCCATCGTCAAGCGCGCGCCCTACGTGGACCTGGTGTTCGGCCCGCAGACCCTGCACCGGCTGCCGGAGCTGATCCGCGCGCGCCGCGAATCGGGCAAGTCGCAGGTGGACATCAGCTTCCCCGAGGTCGAGAAGTTCGACCGCCTGCCGGAGCCGCGCGCCGAAGGCCCCTCGGCCTTCGTGTCGATCATGGAAGGCTGTTCCAAGTACTGCTCGTTCTGCGTGGTGCCCTACACCCGCGGCGAGGAGATCAGCCGGCCGTTCGAGGACGTGCTGGTGGAAGTGGCGCAACTGGCCGCGCAGGGCGTGCGCGAGATCAACCTGCTCGGCCAGAACGTCAACGCCTACCGCGGGCCCTATGCCGACGCCGAGGCCGGCGAGGAGACGCAGCACGCCGACCTGGGCCTGCTGATCCGCAGCATCGCGCAGATCGAGGGGATCGGCCGCATCCGCTTCACCACCTCGCATCCGCTGGAATTCAGCGACTCACTGGTGGAGGCCTACCGCGACGTGCCGCAGCTGGCCAACTACCTGCACCTGCCGGTGCAGGCCGGCAGCGACCGCATCCTCAGCGCGATGAAGCGCGGCTACACCGCGCTGGAGTTCAAGCAGAAGATCCGCAAGCTGCGCGCGGTACGCCCGGACATCTCGATCAGCTCCGACTTCATCGTCGGCTTCCCCGGCGAGACCGACGCCGACTTCGACAAGACCATGAAGCTGATCGAGGACGTGGGTTTCGATCAGAGCTTTTCCTTCATCTATTCGCGGCGCCCGGGCACGCCCGCCGCCGACCTGGAAGATGACACGCCCGAGGCGGTCAAGCATGCGCGGCTGGCGCGGCTGCAGGCGCACATCAACGCGCATGCGCAGCAGATCTCGCAGAGCATGATCGGCAGCGTGCAGACCGTGCTGGTGGAAGGGCCGTCGAAGAAGAACCCGGCCGAGCTGACCGGCAAGACCGAGAACATGCGCTCGGTGAACTTCCCCGGCCATCCGCGCCTGATCGGCCAGTTCGTCGAGGTGACGATCACCGAGGCGCTGAGCAATTCGCTGCGCGGCCGCCTGCACCTGGCCGAGGACGACGCCGCGGCCTGAGCGGCGCCGGGCGCGCGCTAGTCGAGCGCGCTGAGGAAGCGCTCGCCGCGCGGGCCGATCTGCACCACCCGCGAATCCGGCACGCGCCGGGCCAGGCCGGTGTCGAGGAGATACCGGAGCACGGCGCTGCCCAGCGCACCGGCGACATGGTCGCGGCGCTCGCTCCAGTCCAGGCACGGCCGGCACACTGGCCGCCGCGACGCACGCAGCGCCACCACGTCGATGCCGATCGCCGCGCACCAGGCGGCACCGGATGCGCTCAGGGCCATGCCGTCGCTGCACAGCAGATGCCCGCGCGCTTCCATCTGCTGGCGCCAGCGGATCGCCAATTCGCCGGCAAGGTGGTCGTAGCACACCCGCGCCCGGCGCAGACCGGGATCCGCCGGGCCGACCCGCCGCGTCATCGGCGGCGGCGCCAGTCCCATCATCGCCTCCACCGCCGCGGCGACGTCTGCGCCGGCCAGACGGAAATAGCGGTGCCGCCCTTGGCGGGCCACCGCAAGCAAGCCGGCGTCGACCAGTTGCGACAAGTGCCGGCTCGCAGTCGACGGCGCCACCGCGCCGTCCAGCGCCAGTTCGCTGGCAGTGCGCGCCTGTCCGCTCATCAACGCCGCCAGCATGCGACTGCGCGCCGGGTCGCCGAGCAGAAAGGCGGCACGTGCAAGCAGGGTGTCCTCGCTCATGCTTCGATTCTAGACGAAGCATGCCGCCACGCTGGCGCCTACCTTGCCTGCTCCCCACACGAGGCAGACGCATGACCGACACGCTGCACCACTACGCTTCGCAGTTGCGCTGGACCGGCAACCGCGGCAACGGCACCGCCGACTACAGCCACTATGGCCGCGACTACACGCTGCAGATTCCCGGCAAGGCGGCACTGCCAGGCAGCGCCGACCCGCTCTTCCTCGGCGACCCGGCGCTGCACAATCCGGAAGACCTGTTCGTCGGCGCTCTCGCCGCCTGCCACATGCTCACCTACCTGGCCCTGTGCGCGCATGCCGGCATCCAGGTGCTGGCCTACGAGGACCAGGCCCAGGGCTGGCTGGAGATGCGCCCCGGCCACGGCGGACGCTTTCGCGAGGTGGCGCTGGCGCCGCGCGTGACCATCGCGGCGGACAGCGACGCGCACCGCGCACAGGCCTTGCACGCACAGGCCCACGCGCAGTGCTTCATCGCCAACAGCTGCGCCATGCCGGTGCGTTGCGAGGCGACGATCGTGCGCCCGGGCGAGCCGCCGGAGGCCGCGCGATGAAGGACGTCGAAATCCACCTCGAAGACCGCCCCGGCGCCCTGTCCGCCATGGCCCAGGCACTCGGCGCGACCGGCATCAGCATCGAAGGCGGCGGCGTGTGGCGCGTGGACGGGCGCGCGGTCGCGCACTTCCTGTTCGATGCCGCCGCACCGGCAAGCGAGACCTTGCGCGCGCACGGTTTCCACGTGGCCGCCGAACACCCGGTGGTGAGCCTGCGCCTGGACCAGGACACGCCGGGACAGCTCGGCCTGCTGACCGGCATGCTCGGCGCCGCCGGCATCAACATCGCCGTGCAGTACAGCGACCACCACGGGCACCTGATCCTGGTCGTGGACGACCCCGCCGGTGCACGCGCGATTGCGGACGCCTGGATGCGGGCGCGCGGCGCGCGGTGTTTAGACGGCGCTGGCGATGGTGATCGCCGCCAAGGCACGTCATAACCGATCCCGGAAAAGACGAACGCCGTTACCACGGATGCATCGCCGGCCGCACGGGTGCGATTTTTTCGCCAGCACAGGGCGGCGCCTTGCGTGGCAAGGCGTTCGCGCGGTTGTCCACAGGCTTCTGGACAATCGATCCACATGCATTGTGGACAACGTTGCCATTGCCGCGACGCGTAGGTCGGGGCGGTGGCGGGGCACGTGCGCCTGCAGATCCGCAAGGCGTACCTCGACCGCACCGGCGGGCCGACGCCGACGTCGCCGCCGCGCGCCCTTCACTGGCCCGGCTACGCGCCGCGCGCTACCCTTTGCGCCCCTCTTTTTTTCGACGTCGCCGCCGGCGGCGCGCGCCCGCCATGACCACCCCCGCGCAACGCGACTTCACCCTGGATCCCGCCGACACCGAGCGCCTGGCCAACCTGGCCGGCCCGTTCGATGCGCACCTGCGGCAGATCGAACTGCGCCTGGGCGTGGAGATCTCCAACCGCGGCAACGTGTACCGGGTGACCGGGCCGGAGCACGCGGTGGCGGCGGCCGAGCGGCTGCTGCAGGCGCTGTACGCCGAGGCCGACCACGTCGCCTTCGACGACCAGGAAATCCACCTGCGGCTCAACCAGTCCAATGTCGACCAGGTGACGCAGCGCGCGTACCAGCCGCAGGACGTGGCGATCAAGGTCAGGCGCGGCACGGTGCGCGGCCGCGGCGCCAACCAGGCCAAGTACCTGCACCAGATCGCCACCCACGACATCAACTTCGGCATCGGCCCCGCCGGCACCGGCAAGACCTTCCTGGCCGTGGCCAGCGCGGTGGAAGCGCTGAACGAATCGCGGGTACAGCGGCTGATCCTGGTGCGCCCGGCGGTGGAGGCCGGCGAGAAGCTGGGCTTCCTGCCCGGCGACCTCACTCAGAAGGTCGACCCCTACCTGCGCCCGCTGTACGACGCGCTGTACGAGATGCTGGGCGTGGAGAAGGTGGTCAAGCTGCTGGAGAAGAACGTCATCGAGATCGCGCCGCTGGCGTACATGCGCGGACGCACCCTCAACGACGCCTACGTGATCCTGGACGAAGCGCAGAACACCACCATCGAGCAGATGAAGATGTTCCTGACCCGCCTCGGCTTCGGCAGCACCGCGGTGGTCACCGGCGACCTGACCCAGATCGACCTGCCCAAGCACGTCAAGTCCGGCTTGCGCGATGCCGTCGAGGTGCTGCACGAGGTGGACGGGGTCAGCTTCACCTTCTTCGAGGCGCGCGACGTGGTCCGGCATCCGCTGGTGGCGCGCATCGTCAACGCCTACGAGAAGCGCGACGTGGTCGACCGCGCCAGCGGCCCTTCCGCATGATCCGGCCCTGGCCCGGCCTGCTGGCAGCGCTGCTTTGCGCGGCCGGCGGCGCCAACGGCCAGCCGCAGGATCCGCCGCCAGCGCAGGATCCGGCGCCGCAGCGCGTCGCCCTGGCGCAATCGCTGACCGCGCCGTGCGTGTCGATCGTGCAGGACACCGCGAGCATCGGCCTGCAGCGCGATGTGCTCGAGCGCGCCGCGGCGATCGCCCGTACTTCGCCGACTGCGCCGCACGGCAACGAAGCGCAACGCCTGGCCTGGATCGCCGGCACCAGGGCGCAGGCGCTGCTGGATGCGGCCGAAGGCGCCGGCGTGACGCGCGACCGCTTCGGCTGCAATGCGCTGGCCTACGCAAAGGTGCCAGCGGACAGTTTCTACCTCGTCGGCCAACTGCTCGAACACGGCCAGGCCGCGGTGTGGCTGCCCACGTCGGGGCGCTTCGCCACCACGGTGGACATCCGCCGCGACAATCCGCAATGCCAGCGAGGCCCGATGGGCAGCCTGGCCTACCGCGTCGACGACGAAAAGATCCCGCTGCTGTTCCTGGTCGCATGCGTGACCTGAGCCTGCTGCTGCGCGCCTGTCGCGGCGCTTCGTAGCAATCGCACGCACCACACGGCAGTGACCGACGTACACTGCGATGCTGCTGCCGTGCACGGGGAGGTGCCATGTTCCAGCGATCGTCGTCGTTCGCCTGTCTGCTCTGGCCGAT
>NZ_AQOI01000123.1:0-11829 GCF_000364665.1 Xanthomonas sp. SHU 199 | reverse complement strand
GGCTGCCGCCGCGGCCGCGCCGCCCGCAGCAACGCCGGCGCGGCCCTTCGTCGAAACCAGCTACGTGGTCGCTCCCGACACGGTGGGCGACTTCAGCCTGCGCAGCAGCAAGTACGACCCGGCCGCCAAGGCCGCCGGTGCCGGCTTCCTCTACGTGCTGAAAGGCCACCCGGAACTGACCATCAACGTGTTCGTCTATCCCGCCGGACAAAAGGAATCGGCGCGGGCCATCGCCGACGGCATGGCGGGCTTCCGCGCCGATCTGGCCGCAGCGGTCTCCCGCGGCACCTACGCGGAACTGCACGAACTGGGCGCGCAACGATTCGAGCTGGGCATCGTCGTCGAACCGGCGCCGAAGGCCGCCAGCACCCTGGACAAGGCGCTGGTCGCGGCGATCGCCGAGGCCCAACGTGTGCCCGGAGAAAAGCTGCGGATGGAACTGCGCCTCGACCCGGAGGATGCACCGGCCCGCTCCAACGGCTATCTGTTCTACAAACAGCTCTACTACTTCAAGGTGCGCGTGTCGGCCGCTGCGCAGGACATCGGACCGGATACCTTCGACACCCTCGCCGACCAGGCGGCGCGCGCGCTGGTGCCCGCCATCCAGGTGACCAATGTCGGCGGCTGCGCGACACCGACCATCCAGATCGACCCGAACGGCAAGCCGGAACAGGCGGCACTGCAGCTCGTCCGCCAGAGCACCCTCTACCAGGGCTTCAACTGCAGCAAATCCGCCGCAGACGCTGGCATCGACCGCGCGACAGGCAATGCCGCTGTGATCGAGATCGCCTACGACGCCGGCGACTGGGCGTCGCCCTGAGCGCGCGTTAGCGCGATACTGTGCCCCCCCACCGCAGCACCCGGCCGTTCCGCCATGACCAAAGGTCCCGTCCGCCTCGATGTCGGCGTCAGCTACGCCCTGCCCCGCGCCGGGCTGCCGGCGGCGCCGAGCTTCCGCAAGTGGGTCGCCGCTGCACTGAAGGGCCGCATCCGCGAGGCCGACCTGGCGATCCGCCTCGTCGACGACCGCGAAGGCCGCGCCCTCAACCAGCACTACCGCGGCAAGGACTACGCCACCAACGTGCTCAGCTTCCCGGCCGAACTGCCCGAGGGGTTGCCGAAGGGCGTCAAGCTGCCGCTGCTCGGCGATCTGGTGATCTGCGCACCGGTGGTGGCGCGCGAAGCCGCCGAACAGGACAAGCCGCTCAACGCGCACTACGCGCACCTGACCGTGCATGGCGTGCTGCACCTGCTCGGCTGGGACCACGAGGACGACAAGGAAGCCGAGGCGATGGAGCAGCTGGAGCGCGAGATCCTGGCCGACCTCGGCGTCTCCGACCCCTACGCCGGCGAGCGTTGATCCGAGATCCCACACCCGCTGTCGCGACCGACCCTCACCCCAACCCATCTCCCGGGGGGAGAGCAGCTCGTGTATCGCCCACCTCCCGCGCTGGTCAAGCGCGGGCGCCGGCGGTAACGTGGCCGCGCGGCGATCGCCGCAGCCCCGTTTTCCTTCGAGGTTCCGTGCGTTGATCCGTCCCTCGCTCGTCCTGCTGGCGCTCGCCTGCGCCGTCCCCGCCGCTGTCGCCGCGCCTCCCGCACCACCGACTGCAGCGCCTGCCGCCACCGCAACCGCCGATCCGGTCATCGACCTGCCGGCCCTGCTGGAATGCCGCCAGCACGTGGCCGACTTCACCGCGCTGGCGCCGCTGCTGGCCGATCCGCTGAAGGCGGTCGCGCACGGCTGGCGGCCGCTGCCGCAGTCCAACCTGTTCATGACCGAGTACGCGTTGACCCGGCCGATCCAGGTGTTCGGCTACAGCAGCGAGCGCATCGCCTTCTCCGGCGCCAGCGTGATGGCGATCCTGGACCTGCCCGACCCGCGGCCGCTGGCCAAGCGCCTGAATCTGGAAGCGGCGGTGGACACACCGGAGAAGGCCATGTTCGGCCGCGAAGTGCTCAGCCGCGACGTCCACGATCCCAAGACCGGCGAGCCGATGATCGAGTCGATCATCCTCAGCGTGTCCACGGTGAAATCGCATCCCGGCAAGACCCTGGCCGGCTGCAGCTACAGCCTGGACCTGCCCGAGGAGCCGGGCGCGGCACCGGCACCGGACGCGCTGCACACGCCGGCCAAGGGCGGCTGAACCCGCGCCGGCGGGCCGCCGGTACCGGCCGCCGACGTCGCGATGCTGTCGCGAGCGCCCTGCTAGACTTGCGGTTACCGCCCGTTCGACCGGGCGCCTACCCACAGAACATGTCAGAAGACGGACCGAGTAGTACCTCCCCGGAATCCCACGAAAAACGTCGCGGCTGGCTGGAACGCCTGACCTCGGTGTTCTCCGGCGACCCGCACACCCGCGACGATCTGGTCGAGGTGCTGCGCGACGCGCAGCACGATGGCCTGATCGCCGCCGACACGCTGCGCATGATGGAGGGCGCGCTGTCGGTCTCCGAACTCACCGTCGGCGACGTGATGGTCTCGCGCGCGCAGATGGTGTCGCTGCCTGTGGAGTCGCGCTTCCTCGACCTGATGAAGCAGGTGGTCGAATCCGGCCACTCGCGCTTCCCGGTGCACGGCGAGAACAAGGACGACATCCTCGGCATCCTGCTGGCCAAGGACCTGCTGCGCGGGGTGGTCGCCGACCACGGCCCGGGCACGGTGCGCGAACTGCTGCGTCCGGCGGTGCTGATTCCCGAGTCGAAGAAGCTCAACGTGCTGCTCAAGGAGTTCCGCCTCTCGCGCAACCACATGGCGATCGTGGTCGACGAGTACGGCGGCGTGGCCGGGCTGGTGACCATCGAGGACGTGCTGGAGCAGATCGTCGGCGACATCGACGACGAGCACGACGACGCCGAGGACGAAGCCTCGCTGATCGCTGCGCAGGCCGACGGCCAGTACGTGGTGGATGCGCTGACCCCGATCGAGGATTTCAACGAGCGCTTCGGCGCCGACTTCCCCGACGACGACTACGACACCGTCGGCGGGCTGGTCACCGAGGCGATCGGGCACCTGCCCGAGACCGGCGAGGAACTGACCCTGGGCCGATTCGCGTTCCGTGTGGCGAAGGCCGACGCGCGCCGGGTGCAGGCGTTCCACGTCACCATCCTGCCGCCTCCCGCGCAGGACGGCGCTTGAGCACGCACCGCGTGCCGCGCATGCGCGCGGCCTGCTGGCTGGGAATGCTGCTGGCCCTGTGGACCGGGCTGGCCTTCGCGCAGACCGCGCCTGCGGATCCGGCGGCACCGCCGCCGCTGGCCGCAGCGGCGCCCGCAGCACCCGACGCGGCTGCGAACACTGCCGCCAGCGCCAGCAGCGACCCCGCACCGCGCATCGGCGTGGCGACGATGCAGCCCGGCGAAGTGTTCTTCGAGCGCTTCGGCCACGACGCCATCGTGGTGCTCGACCCGCGCACGGGCCAGGCCACCTCGTACAACTTCGGCTTCTTCGACCCCAGCGAACCAGGCTTCGTCGGCCGCTTCGCCGCCGGCGACATGCGCTACTACCTGGTCGCCCTGCCACTGCAGGAGGACCTGGAGCAATACCGCGAAGCCGGCCGCGGCGTCGACATCCAGTGGCTGGACCTTGCCCCGGCGCAGGCACGCGCGCTGCAGCAGGCGCTGGCCTGGCGCGCGCGCCCGGAAAACGCGCGCTACCGCTACGACTACTACACCGCCAACTGCGCCACGATGGTCCGCGACGCGCTGGACCGGGCCATGGGCGGCGCGCTGCACGCGCAGCTGTCCGGCCGCTCGCGCGGCAATACCTACCGCAGCGAATCGGTGCGCCTGGCCTCGCCGGCACCGTGGATGTGGCTGGGCTTCGACCTGGGCCTGGGCCCGTACGCCGACAAACCGCTGTCGCGCTGGGAAGAGGCCTTCGTGCCGATGCGCCTGGCCGAGAGCCTGAGCGAGGTGCGCAACAGCGAAGGCCGCCCGCTGGTGCAGGCGCGCCAGCAGTTGCTGCCGCAGCGGCTGCCGCCCGAACCGCCGGAACAGCTGCGGCACTGGTGGCCGTGGCTGCTGGTGGGGCTGGTCGCGGCGGCGGGGGTGCTGGCGCTGGGCCGCCGCCCGCGCTGGCTAGCCGCGCTGGCGCTGCCGTTCTGGCTGCTGTGCGCGCTCGGCGGCGCGGTCCTGCTGTACCTGTGGGGCTTCAGCGAGCATCGTGCCGCCTGGGGCAACCGCAACCTGCTGCTGCTGGATCCGCTGTGCCTGCCGCTGCTGTTCGGCGGTCTTGCCGTGCTGCGCGGGCGCCGGCCCGGACGCTGGTTCGACGTGCTGCTGTGGCTGGTGGTGGCGCTGGCCGGCGCCGCACTGCTGATCCACTGGCTGTCGATGCTGCAGCCGCAGTTCAACCTGCAATGGATCGCGCTGCTGCTGCCGGTGCACGCGGCGCTGGCCTGGGCGCTCACCCGCCCTCGCCCGCAGCCCTGATACCGTCGCGCCACTCGCCACGCGCGCCTCCGCCGAACCCACTCCCGCCATGGCCTCCGCGACCGCCAATCCCGCCTGCGTCATCAACTGCGTGCACTACGACGGCCACGGCCGCCGCCACGACATCGCCCTGGAGCAGATCAGCGACGTGCTGGCCGGCCACGACGACGGCTTCGTCTGGGTCGGCATGTACGAGCCCGGCGACGCGGTGCTGCAGCAGCTCAAGGAGGAATTCCAGCTGCACGAACTGGCGATCGAGGACACCCGCAAGGCGCACCAGCGGCCGAAGGTCGAGGCCTTCGGCAACTCGCTGTTCCTGGCGGTGCACACCGCGCAGGTGATCGACGAACGCATCGTCTACGGCGAGACCCACGCCTTCCTCGGCGCGCGCTTCCTGCTGACCGTACGCCACGGCGCCTCGCTGCCCTACGCGCCGGTGCGCGAGCGGCTGGAACGCGAGGCCTCGCTGATGAAACTCGGCCCGTCCTACGCGCTGTACGCGGTGCTGGACTATGTGGTGGACAACTACCAGCCGATCCTCGACGCCTTCCGGCAGAGCCTGGAACGGCTGGAGGCCGACATCTTCGCCGAGTCGTACCGCCGCGACACCGCGATCCGCCTGTACGAACTCAAGCGCGAACTCAACCAGATGCGTCTGGCGGTGGCGCCGCTGCAGGACGTGCTGGCGCACCTCAAGCGCCACCCCGGCCCGCTGATCGCCGAGGAAGTGCGGTTGTACGTGCGCGACGTGCTCGACCATGCGGTGCGCACCAACGACGCCATCGACACCCTGCGCGAAATGCTCGGCACCGCGCTGAGCGTGAACCTGTCGCTGGTCACCCTGGCCCAGGGCGAGACGGTCAAGCGCCTCGGCGCCTGGGCCGCCCTGCTCGCCGCCCCGACCCTGATCACCAGCTGGTACGGCATGAACTTCAAGCAGATGCCGGAACTGGAATGGCCCTGGGCCTACCCACTGATGGTCGGCGGCGTCGCCGCGGTGTGCGTGGCGCTGTATGTGGCGTTCAAGCGGGCGAGGTGGTTGTGAGCCGCCGCGTCGCGGCGGCGGGAATGGGGAAACGGGAATCGGGAATAGACAGCGCGCCGCAGGCATGAGGTAACGCTGCATCGTTAGGCGTGCAGCAATCATCCGTGACAGACGGCGCCATCAGGCGCCGCCGCTTCTCCCATTCCCAATTCTCCATTCCCGATTCCCAACTCAAGCCACATACACCGACTTGATGTTCATGAACTCATGGATGCCATGCTCGGCCAGTTCGCGGCCGAAGCCGGAGCGCTTGATGCCGCCGAACGGCAGGCGTACGTCGCTCTTGACGATGGCGTTGACGAAGGCGGCGCCGCACTGCAGCTGGCAGGCCACGCGCTCGCCGCGGGCGCGATCACGGGTCCAGACGCTGCCGCCGAGGCCGAAGGTGGTGTCGTTGGCCACGCGCACCGCCTCGGCTTCGTCGGCCACGCGCAGGATCGCCGCGACCGGGCCGAACAGTTCCTCGTCGTAGGCCGGCATGCCCGGCGCCACCTGGTCGAGGATCGACGCCGGATAGCCGGCGTGGCTGCCGCGCTCGGGTTCGCAACCGAGCAATGGCTTTGCGCCCTTGGCGATGCTGGCCTGCACCTGCTTGTGCAGTTCGTCGCGCAGGTCCTGGCGCGCCATCGGTGCCAGCGTGGTCGCCTCGTCCTGCGGGTCGCCGAGGCGACGCTCGGCCGCGGCGGCGACGAAGCGGCGCACGAATTCGTCGGCGATCGCCTCCACCACTACGAAACGCTTGGCCGCGATGCAGGTCTGCCCGGCGTTGTCGAAGCGCGACTTCACCGCCGCGGCGACGGTAGCGTCCAGGTCGGCGTCGTCCAGCACCACGAAGGCGTCGCTGCCGCCCAGCTCCATCACGCACTTCTTCAGCTGCCCACCGGCATTGGCGGCGATGGAGCGGCCGGCGCGCTCGCTGCCGGTGAGAGTGACCGCGGCCACGCGCGCATCGCGCAGCACCTCGGCAGCCTGGTCGTTGTCGATGTGCAGCACGTCGAACACCCCGTCCGGCACGCCGGCGTCGGCCAGCACCTTGCGGATCGCGTCGGCGCAGCGCGGCACGTTGCTGGCGTGCTTGAGCAGGGCGACGTTGCCGGCCATCAGCGCCGGCGCCAGGAAGCGGAACACCTGCCAGATCGGGAAGTTCCACGGCATCACCGCCAGCACGCAGCCCAGCGGCTCGTAGCGCACGTAGCTGCGCTGCGCATCGGTGGCCACCGCCTGCTCGCGCAGGTAGTCCGCCGCATGCTCGGCGTAGTAGTCGCAGGCCGCGGCGCACTTGTCGAGTTCGGCCAGCGCCTCCTTGCGCAGCTTGCCCATTTCCGCGGTCATCACCCACTGGATCGCGTCGCGCTGTTCGCGCAGTTGCGCACCGACCTTGCGCAGCAGCGCGCCGCGCTGATCCAGCGGCGTCGCCGCCCAGCCCTGAAACGCCTGCGCCGCAGCGGCCAGGCGCTGTTCGACGGCGGCGGCATCCATCAGCTCGAGACTGTATTCGACCTGGCCATTGGCCGGATTGACGGTGTCGTAAGGCATCGCGCGGACTCCTGGAAAAGTGTCCGGTCAGCCTAGCGCCGTGGACGTTGCGGCGACGTGGCGATGCCATAGAGCGCGATGGCTCACAGTGTTCCGCGTGGCCTGTATGAGTCGACTGTCATGCAGCAGCCAGGAGCGACGCGCCGTGCTTTCCGATGGCGCAATGCGTCGGGACTGGAGTCCCTCCCACAATGCACCAGGCAAGCTCGCCGCAAGATCCTGTGGGAGCGGCTTAAGCCGCGACAGGGCTTACCGGCAATGCGTGTCGCGGCTGACGCCGCTCCACGGAAAAGCAGCGCACATCATCCCCCCTGCTGTTGCGCCAACTGCATGTCGCGCTGGCGGCGCTTCTCGCTGCGCGCCATCAGCCACCAGCCGACGACGGCGGCGATCGACACCGCCAGCACCATCAGCGTGGCCAGCGCATTGATCTTGGGCTTCAGGCCCATGCGCACCGACGAGAACACCGTCATCGGCAACGTGGTCGAATCCGGGCCGGCGACGAAGTTGGCGATCACCACGTCGTCCAGCGACAGGGTGAACGCCAGCAGCCAGCCCGACACCAGCGCCGGGGCGATGATCGGCACGGTGATCAGGAAGAACACCTTGAGCCGGTTGGCGCCCAGGTCCATCGCCGCCTCTTCCAGCGAGCGGTCCAGTTCCTGCAGGCGCGAGGACACCACCACGGTGACGAAGGACAGGGTGAAGGTGACATGCGCGGCCCAGATCGCCATCACGCCCTTGGGCGGGATGCCGAGCACGCCGCCCATCGACACCAGCATCATCATGATCGACAGGCCGATGATCACCTCCGGCATCACCAGCGGCGCGGTCACCAGCGCGCCGAACAGGCTCTTGCTGGGGAAGCGGCGGAAGCGGGTCATCGCCATCGCCGCCAGCGTGCCGAGCACCATCGACGCGGTGGCGGTCCAGAACGCCACCTTCAGGCTGATCCACGCCGCCTGCAGGATCTGGCGGTCGCGCAGCAGCTCGCCGTACCACTTGGTGGAGAAGCCGGCCCACACCGTCGCCAGCTTGGAGGCGTTGAACGAATACACCATCAACAGCAGGATCGGCAGGTACAGGAAGGCGAAGCCGGCGCCCAGCACCGTCCAGCGCAATACCCTGCCCATGCCGCCGCGCGCGCCGCTCATGCCTGACCGCCTTCGAGCTGGCGCTGCTGGTAGCGGTTGAAGATCAGGATCGGCACCATCAGCAGCGCCAGCATCGCGATCGCCACCGCCGAGGCGGTCGGCCAGTCGCGGTTGTTGAAGAACTCGCCCCACAGCACGCGGCCGATCATCAGCGTGTCCGGGCCGCCGAGCATCTCCGGGATCACGAACTCGCCCACCGCCGGGATCATCACCAGCATGCAGCCGGCGACGATGCCCGGCCGCGACAGCGGCAGGGTCACGGTCAGGAACGCCTTCCACGGCGGCGCGCCGAGATCGTAGGCGGCCTCGAGCAGGCGCTGGTCGAGCTTGACCAGGGTCGCGTACAGCGGCAGCACCATGAACGGCAGATAGCAGTAGACGATGCCGATGTAGGCGGCAACCGGGGTGTAGAGGATGTGCAGCGGCGCATCGATCAGGCCCAGCGCCAGCAGCGCGCGGTTGAGCACGCCGTTGCTGTCGAGGATGCCGATCCAGGCGTAGACGCGGATCAGGAACGAGGTCCACGACGGCAGCACCACCAGCATCATCGCGATGTTGCGCGCCGACGGCGATAGCCGCGCGATCGCGTAGGCCATCGGATAACCGATCAGCAGGGTCAGCACGGTGGAGATGCCGGCGATCTTGATCGAGCCCCAGTAGGCCTCGATGTACTGGTGGTCGCGCAGCAGCGCCAGGTAGTTCTGCAGGGTCAGCTTCAGCGTCAGCACGCCGTCGCGGAACTCCAGCAGTGCGCTGTACGGCGGGCTGCGGATCGCCTGCTCGGCGAAGGAGATGCGCAGCACGATCAGGAACGGGATCGCGAAGAACAGCAGCAGCCACAGGTACGGCGCGGCGATCACCAGCCAGCGCAGCGCCGGTAGCGACCCCAGGCGCAAGCGCTGCTGCAGGCGCAGCCGTGGCGTCGGTTGCGGCGGCACCGGGACGACGGGCGCGCTCATGCGGTCAGCACCACGCCGTCGTTGTCGTCCCACGACACCCACACCGTGTCGCCCCAGGTCATGCCTTCGCTGTCCCAGCGCTTCTGGTTGGCGAAGTTGGATTGCACGCGGATGCCGCTGGGCAGACGCACGTGGAAGATCGAGTGGCTGCCGAAATAGGCGATGTCCTCGATGGTGCCGCGCGCCTTGTTGTAGGTCTGCTCGGGTTCGCCCTTGGTGATCCAGACCTTTTCCGGACGCACCGCGAACGCCACCTCCTGCCCTTCCACGCCGGTGATGCCGTGGCTGATGTAGATCGGCACCGGGAACTGCGGGCAGAGCACGGTCACGTGGTCGGGATGGTCCTCGCCGATGCGGCCCTCGAACATGTTCACCGAGCCGATGAACTCGGCGACGAAACGGCTGTTCGGCGACTCGTAGATGTCGCCCGGCGTGCCGACCTGGCGGATGCGGCCATGCTCCATCAGCGCGATGCGCGTGGCCATGGTCATCGCCTCCTCCTGGTCGTGGGTGACCATCACGCAGGTCACCCCCGAGGTCTCGATGATCGAGACCAGTTCCAGTTGCATCTGCGAGCGCAGCTTCTTGTCCAGCGCGCCCATCGGCTCGTCCAGCAGCAGCAGTTTCGGCCGCTTGGCCAGCGAGCGCGCCAGCGCCACGCGCTGCTGCTGGCCGCCGGAGAGCTGGTGCGGCTTGCGCTTGCCGAGCGTGCCCAGCCGCACCAGCTCCAGCATCTCGCCGACACGGCTGGCGATGGCGCTGCGCGACAGGCCGTCCTGCTTCAGCCCGAAGGCGATGTTCTGCTCCACGCTCATGTGCGGGAACAGCGCGTAGGACTGGAACATCATGTTGAGCGGGCGCTGGTACGGCGGCAGCCCATCCAGCGGCTGGCCGTCGAGCACGATGCGGCCGCGGCTGGGCTGCTCGAACCCGCCCAGGCAGCGCAGCAGCGTCGACTTGCCGCTGCCGGAACCGCCGAGCAGCGCGAAGATCTCGCCTTGGCCGATGTCCAGATCGATGTCGTCCAGCGCGACGAATCCGTCGAATTCCTTGCGCAGGCCGGCGATGGACACATAGCCGGCGCCCTTGGCCGGCGGCGGTGCCGGCAGATGGTCGGTTCTCGCTTCGCTCAACGCCATCGGTGATTCCCCGTGAAGCACGCCGTCGTGCGGAGCGCCGCAGCGGCGGCGACCGCGGCGCGGTGAGCCTCAGTGTAGCCGTGGGCGCCGCGTCGGCGATACCGCGGCGGCCACGCCGCGCGGCGGCGCGGGATTCGGGAGTCGGGATTGGGGATTCGTCAAAACAGCACGCGCTTACTGTGTCGTGGCTGGCGCTGGCGCGGACGCCGGCGCCTGCGGTGCCGCCCAGCCCAGACCCAGGCTCTTCTGCAAGGCCACGTAGCGCAGCAGCACCTGGGTATGCGCCTGCAGCGCACTGTCCTGGGCGGAAGCCTGCTGGCGCTGCACGTCCAGCGCATCGATCAGCGACGAGGCGCCGGCGGCATAGCGTTGCTGCAGCAACGCGGCGGAACGATCGGCCGAGGCCGCGGCCTTGTCCGCGGCCAGCGCCTGTTGGCGCGCGGCGCCAAAGCGCGCCAGGGCGCCGTTGGCATCCTGCAGCGCGGCCAGCACCGTGCCTTCGTAGGCGGCCAGCCGCGCGGCATTGCCGGCGCGGGCCTGCTCGACCTTGGCGCGGGTGCCGCCGAAATCGAAGATCGACCAGCGCAGGAACGGCGCCACCACGCTGTTGACCGCGTCGCGGCCGAGATCGCCCGGCGAGGTCGCGGCCATGCCGATGTTGCCCAGCAGCGTGACCTGCGGGAAATACGCGGTCAGCGCTTCGCCGATCTTCGCCGACGAGGCGGCCAGCTGGCGCTCGGCGCGGCGCACGTCCGGGCGCCGGCGGATCAGCGCGCCGGCGTCGTCCACCGGCACCGTCGCCGGCAGCGTCGGCAACGGCCGGTCGGCGGCCAGTTCGGCATCGAGTGCGCCGGGCTCGCGGCCGATCATCAGCGCCAGCTGGTCCAGCGCCACCTGCGCCTGCGCCTGCAGGTCCGGGAGTACCGCTTCCTGTTGTTGCAGTTGCGCCTGCGCGCGTTCCACCTGCAGGTCGGCGTCGGCGCCGCGCTCGCGGCGCTGCCGGGTCAGCTGCAGGGTCTGCCGGGCAGCCTCCAGGTTACGCTGGGCCACGGCCATGCGCGCACGCGTGCTGCGGTAGCCCAGGTAGGCCTGCCCCACTTCGGCGGCGATCTGCACCTGGGTGTCGGCGAGGTCGGCCTCGTCGGCCTGGGCATCGGCCAGTGCGCCCTCGCTGGCGCGGCGGCGGCGGCCGAAGAAATCCAGTTCCCAGCTGGCATCGATGCCGACGCTGTAGAGCTGCGCGCGCGGATCGATCTCCACCGGCTGGCCGGTGCCGGCGGCGATGCTGCCCAGGCGGTCGGTCAGCGCATCCGGCGCGCGCGCGTTGAGATAGGCGGCCGTCGCTCCGACGCTGGGCAACTGCTCGGCGTGGCGCTGGTCGACCAGCGCGCGCGAGGCGCGCAGGCGCGCCTGCGCCACCCGCAGGTTGGGGCTGTGCTGCAGGGCCTGCTCGACCAGCATGGTCAATTGCGGATCCTGCAGGGTGTCCCACCAGCGCTGCGGCGGCGGTGCCGGCACCACGCCGGCGGCCGCGGCCGTGGCATCGGCGCGGTGCAGCCGCG
>NZ_AQOI01000122.1:0-2652 GCF_000364665.1 Xanthomonas sp. SHU 199 | reverse complement strand
CCGCCAGCGCGGGTCGGCGCCCAGGCGCTGGCGATCGGCGATCAGGATCTGCAGCGCCAGCAGCAGGCCCAGCCCGGCCAGTGCGATCCACTGCCAGGGCGCGGCACGCAGCACCGGTCGGCGTTCGCGCGGGCCATGCAGGAAGCTGGGCGCGGCGGCGGCGGACATTGGCGAGGTAGGGGCGGTCGCGGGGGACGCGACCGTGGCCGGTGCCAATGCGGGGTCCGTCGCCGACGCGGGCGGCAGCGCTTCCAGGTCGCCCGCGTCACGTGTGTCGTCGCGTGCGTCGGCCTCGTCCTCGGCCGGCTTCACGTTCGCAGACGCTGGCGAGACGCTTGGCGCGACGGGCGGCGCTGCGGTGTCGGTCAGCGGCGTCGCGGGTGCCGGCGCGTCACCGCCCGCCGCCGGCGCGACCGGGGTCTCGCCCTGTGTGGCGGACGGATCGGGCTGACGCAGCAAGGTGGCGAGGCTGGGACGGGGCGGAGTGCGATCGGGCATGCGCGCGGGCGACGACGGCGAGAGCCGTATTCAAGCACGCGCCGGCGGGATCTGCAGTGCGCTGCCGGTGGATCGTCGCCTTTGTCAGCGCTGGACGCTCTACGGAGCGAGGGTCACGCGGCGTGCTCAGCGCGACTTGCGGGTGTCGAGCAGGTCCAGCAAGCCGGCGCGCTGACGCGGGCTCAGGCTGTCGAAGCGCTCCAGCAGGCGCAGTTGCTGGTCGGTGAACTGGTAGTGGCTGGGCAGCTCGCCGATGGCCGCGGCGTCCGCCGCCATCGGTTCGCCGAACACGCGCTCGCCACGGCCGGTGGCCAGGTACTCGAAATGCAGCCCGCTGCGGCGGGCCAGGGCGATCAGGTGCTCCAGCGCCGGCGCGGTGCCTTCGGCCATTTCCCACTGCGCCACGGCGCTGCGGGTCACGCCCAGGTCCAGCGCCAGGGCCTCCTGGGTGAGGCCGGTGAGCTTGCGCGCTTCGCGCACCCGTTCGTACAGCTTGCTGTTCACACGCACCTCCGCAGGGGAGGCGAGATATAGCCGCGCCGGCCACTGCGCTTGGTTCGCAGCGCTGTCCATTAGTGAAATGTTAGCGATACTGTCCTTGGCGCAATGGGCCGGCTGGCCTTGAGGTGGGCCACGCCGCGGCATGGCCGTGCCCCTGTTCAGTCCCGGCGCACGCCGTCGATGCGCATCCAGTCGCCGTCCTGTTCGGTGCGCAGCTGGGCGAACCACGGTGCGTAGCGCTGCAGCAGCTCCTGTTCCTGGCCATGCAGGATGCCGGACAGGGCGATGCGCCCGCCCGGCGCCACGCGCGCGGCCAGGGTCGGCGCCAGCGCATCCAGCGCCGAGGCCAGGATGTTGGCCACCACCACCGGATAGGTGGCCGCCGGTTCGTCGGCAGGCAGGTACACGGCCAGGCGCTCGCCCACCGCGTTGCGCTCGGCGTTGTCGTGGCTGGCCAGCAGCGCCTGCGGGTCGTTGTCCACGCCCACTGCGGCGGCGGCGCCCAGCTTCAGCGCGGCCAGCGCCAGGATTCCCGAGCCGCAGCCGAAATCGAGCACGCGCGCCTGCGCCAGGACGCCGTCGGTGGCCAGCGCATCCAGCCAGCGCAGGCATAGCGCGGTGGTCGGGTGGGTGCCGGAGCCGAACGCCAGGCCCGGGTCCAGGCGCACCACGGCGGCATCGGCGCCGCTGGCGTCTTCGGGCAGCTCGTGGTTCCACGGCACGATGAAGGTTCGCGCGCCGAAGCGCATCGGCTGGAACTGGTCCAGCCAGGCCCGTTCCCAGTCCTGGTCGTCGACCTTGCGGAAGGTGGCCTGGGTCCAGTCCAGCCCGGGGTCGAACGCCTCCAGCGCGGCCAGCAGCACCAGCGCGTCCTGCTCCTCGGGGAACAGCGCGGTGAGCACCAGGGTGCCCCACAGCGGGGTCTCGCCCACGCCCGGTTCCAGGATCGCGCGTTCGTTGCTGGTGTCGGCGTCGGCATCGAGCAGGGTCACCGCCAGCGCGCCGACATCCTCCAGCGCGGTCTCGTAGCGGGGCTGGGTGGCGTCGGTGCAGCGCAGGGTCAGTTCGAGGAACGGCATCGGTCGGTGGGGCAATCAGGGGAAGCACGCATCTTAGACGGGCGGCGGGCTTCGCGCTGGAGGCTGTCTTGCCGCGGAGCGGGGTACGGCACGCATTTCGGCCGGTTGCGAACCACGTCCAGCCGGCGCCGTTCGGAATGCGACACGCGACGGCGGTACGCGGCGTCGCGCTGGCCGCGCTGGGCCCAGCAATGCGTCCGGACGCTGCCGGGCCAGCACCGGCACTGCGATCTGCACCGCGCCGCCCGTGACGCCGTGCCGTTCGTCCGTGCTGCCCGGTCCGCACGTCCATGCGCCGGGATCGCGGCATGCATTTGGCGCATGCCGCGGCCGTGGCCTGAGGTAGACTGCCGGCTCGCAGCGGCCGGGCGACAGGGGGTCCGGCTGCGCTTCTGCCCGTGGTCCGGCTCTTTCGCGCATGCCCGTCGTGTCCCGTCCAACCTGGCTGTTGCTGGCGCCCGCCGCGCTGTTGCTGGGCGTGGTCGCCTATCGCGTGCTGTCGCTGCCGGCTGCACCGGCGGCGTCCGTGCCGGCGACCGCGGTGGTGGCCGCTGCCGCCCCTGCGCCCGTCGCG
>NZ_AQOI01000121.1:0-12270 GCF_000364665.1 Xanthomonas sp. SHU 199 | reverse complement strand
GACAGGCGCGGCCGCCGGCGCAGTTGGCGCAGCAGCCGGCGCCGGCGCTTCATTGACCAGTTGCAGCGTCGCCACCCCGGCCGGCACGGCCGGCATCGGCACCGACGGCGGGGTCGGCGGCTGCATCGCCCACCACACCGCGACGCCAAGGTTGAGGATGGTCAGGACGACGAGCAGGGCGCGAACGAGCATGGCCGGATTCTAGAGCGTGCGATGCACGTTGGGAGAGACAGCGTCGTTTGCGTGGGACGTTGCGACTTCGGCGCAACGTCCGCCTGCGCCGGCCCGCTCAGGCGGCACCGGCACCGGCCACGACGTGCGCGTGCGCCCACAGCGCCAGTCCGTCCAGGACCAAGGCGGGGCGCTGCTCGGCCGGCGGCAGCGCGTGCAACAGCGGCGGCACCCCACCGCCGTGCAGCAGCAGCCGGGGTCGACGTCCGAGCAAGGCCTCGCCTTGCTGCAGGCTGCGCTCGATCAGCGCCACTGCCGCGCCGTCGCAGCCGGAGGCCAGGGCGTCGGCGGTGTCGGCGGCGAACTCGTGGTAGTCGCCGCCCTCGGCCGGCAACTGCGCCGCCTTCTGCTGCAGGGCCTGGCGCATCACCGTGGGCGACGGCGCGATGCGGCCGCCACGGTGCAGGCCATCGCGGTCGAGCAGGTCCACGGTCAGCGCCGTTCCGACCCCCACCACCAGCACGTCGCCGCCGCCATGCGCGGCGAGCAGGGCCAGGAACCGGTCCACGCCGAACGCCTGCGGCCGCGCATAGGCGATGCGGACCCCGGCGCAGACGGCCTCGGTCCGCGCCACCTGCACCTGCGCGAAGCGACTGCGCAGCGTCTCCAGCACGGTGGCGGTCAGGGCCGGCGCGGCGACGCTGGCAACGTAGGCGGTGCCACCCTGCGGCAGCGCCGCGACCGCCGCCGCGTCCATCGCCTCGGCACCATGCGGCCAGGCCTGCACCGTGCCCACCTTTCCGTGTTCCAGCGCGGCGAACTTGAAGCGCGAATTGCCCAGGTCGAACAGCCAGTCGCTCATGCCGGCCTCACGCTGACGTCGCCCGCATGCACCAGCTGCTCGCCGTCGGCGAAGGCCACCCGCAGCGCGCCGTCCTCGGCCAGCCCCAGGGCCGTGCCTTCGCGCACCTGGCCGCCATCGTCGATGCGCACGGCGCGTCCGACCAGCAGATCCAGCGCGGCGTAGCGCGGCAGGAACGGCGCCAGTCCATCCGCGTCGAACAGCGCCAGCGCCGGCAGCAGCTGCGACAGCACCGCCGCGGCGATCGCGTTGCGCGACACCGCGCCGCCGGCCAGCCGCGTCAGGTCGGTCCACGGCTGGTCGATGTCCGCGGCAGCGGCCGCCGGCATCGCCACGTTCAGGCCCAGGCCGATCACGGCCCGCGCCGGTCCGGCGAACTCGCCGCCGCCTTCCACCAGCAGGCCGCCCAGCTTGCGCCCGTCGGCCAGCAGGTCGTTCGGCCACTTCAGCCCGACTGAGGCGAATCCGGCCGCACGCAGGGCTTCGGCCACGGCCACGCCGGCCGCCAGGCTCAAGCCGCCCAGCCGGCCCAGCCCGCCCTGGAAGCTGCGCGCCACCGACAGATACAGATGCGCCGCCAGCGGCGACGCCCAGACCCGGCCACGGCGGCCACGGCCGCCGGTCTGGCGCTCGGCCATCAGGACCTCGCTGCCCTGCGCCGGCGCCGGCCGCTGCAGCAGGGTGGTATTGCTGGAGACCAGGCTCCAGGCGATCTCCAGCCCGGCCAGCTCGGCGCCCGCCGGCCCGCTCAGTCCGGCCCGGATCGCCGCGGCGTCGAGCAGTTCCAGAGGCCGTGCCAGGCCATAGCCCTCACCGGCCCGGCCCTCGATCTCCACCCCGGCCGCGCGCAGCGCCTGAATGCGCTTCCACACCGCCGCCCGGGTCAGCCCGCAGGCGCGCGCCAGGGCATCGCCGGACAGGGGGCCCTTGCTGAGCCTGGCCAACAGTTCGCGCTCGTCCAACGCCGGTTCCATCGCCTCGTTTCGCCCCCGGGCGCGCCGTTGCGCGACCTCGTAAACCGAAAAGTATGCGGCAACGCCCTCCGGGCGCCCAGGGCCGGGGCCCTGCACTGGGTGAAAACCGCGTTAGAATCGGGATTCACCGCCGCTCGCCCTGGATGCCGACGATGCGCCGTTCCCTGCCCTGCCTGCTCCTGTTGCTGCTGCCACTCGCCGCCGCCCACGCGTCCAACGTGCTGGCGGAGAAGCCGCACACCGACTGCACCTACGGCGACGCGGCCGATGCCGACAGCACGCCGACGCGCCCGCCCGCGGCGCTGCATGCGCCCGCCGCCACCGGCAAGCCGGCTTCGACCACCACGGGCGGCGGCAGCGACAGCGACCTGGTGCCGCGCATGCGCATGCCGAAGTGGCACAGCTTCCTGCCGGGGATGTTCCGCTGATTCCACGCTGGCTGCGCGGGCTGTGGTCGAAACCCGCCGCCATCGATGACCCTACCTGGCAGGCCGTGCGCCGCGACTGCGCCTGGGTCGCCGCCCTGGATGCGCCGCGCGAACAGCGCCTGCGTACCCTGGCCAGCGAATTCCTGCATCGTAAGACCATCTCGCCGCTGGGCGGCCTGCAGCTGGATGCCCGGCAACGCAGCCTGCTCGCCGCACTGTGCTGTCTGCCGCTGCTGGAGTACGGCAGCGAAGGCATGCGCGGCTGGTCGCAAATGCTGGTCTACCCGGACGCGTTTCGCGTGCAGCGCAGCCATGTCGACGCGGCCGGCGTGCTGCACGAGTGGGAAGACGAACTGATCGGCGAATCCTGGGACAGCGGCCCGTTGATCCTGTCCTGGGCCGACGTGCAGGCCGACCTGGACGATCCACGTGCCGGCTACTGCGTGGCGGTGCACGAAATGGCGCACAAGCTCGACGTGCTCGACGGCGCCCTCGACGGCACGCCGCTGCTGCCGCGTACGTGGCAACGGCAATGGGCCGCCGATTTCCAGCGCAGCTACGACGCCTTCTGCGGGCGCGTGGACCGCGGCCGCGCCAGCGAGATCGACGCCTACGCCGCCGAAGCGCCGGAAGAATTCTTCGCGGTGGTCAGCGAATATCACTTTTCCGCCCCAGAGCGGCTGCAACGCGAGATGCCGGAAGTGGCGGCGCATCTGGCGCGGTTCTATGGTCGCTCTCCGTTTGCCGCGGACTGAGCGGCCATCGCGTCTTGAGGCATCGCTTCAAGACGTCGCCGCGATGAACGCGACAAAGCATGCGTTACGGGGAGTCGAGCGCGTAACGCGTCGGGACTGAAGTCCCTCCCACAGTGCACCCGTCGGGCGCCAGGTGCCGGGTATGGGCGGCTCGTACAGGACATTTCCCGAATCCCTCCATCGCGGAAAACGCATCACACCAACTTCAAATCCCGCGCATGCGCCTGCGGAAACACCTTCTGCAGTTGCGTCGGCGACAGGCCCCACATGCGGCCGAGCAGGCCGGCGAACATGTCGCGGTAGTTGGTCAGCACCGGGTAGTCGCGGTCCTGGAACAGCTTGTCCTTGCTCACCGCCACCTGCTCGCCGGCGATGCGGCCGCCGTTGACCCCGCCGCCCAGCACCCAGTACGTGGTGCCGTGGCCGTGGTCGGTGCCCTTGTCGCCATTCTCGCGGAAGGTGCGGCCGAACTCGGACAGCACCACCACCACCGTATTGCGCCACTCCGGCCCCAGCGCCTCGGCATAGGCCGACAGCCCCTCGGACAGGTTGGCCAGGTTGTTGGCCAGCGCGCCGTCGGTGCTGCCCTGGTTGACGTGCGTGTCCCAGCCGCCGACATCGACGAAGCCGAGCCGGTAGCGCTCGCGCATCAGCGTGGCGATGCGGCGGGTCTCGTCGGCGAAGGTGCGTGCGCTGGCGGCGCCGCGGTTGGCCTGCTGCATCTCGTCGCGCAGGGCCTGCGAGACCTGCTGGCGCAGCGCCAGGCCGTCGTGCGCGGCACTGGCCAACTGGGTGCCGTGGTACATGCCGGCGAGGATGTCGGCCTGGCGCTGATCGAAGGCCGGGGTCGGATTGCGCTTGAGCGAGAGATTGGGAATATCGCCGCCGCCCTGGAAACTCAGCGGCAGCGAGTCGGTGAAGGCGATCGACGGCGTGCTGGTGGCCACCTGCGACAGCCGCGCCAGGAAGCCGGTGCGGTAGTCGCTGCGCTGCCCGGCCGGTTGCCCGGCCTCGATGCTGTCCTGGGTCTCGAAGTGGCTGCGCGACAGGTCGTCGGTGCCGGCGAAAGGCACAAAGGCCAGCTGCTTGTCGTTCCACAGCGGCATCAGCGTGTCGCGCAGCCGTGGGTTCAGGCCCCACTGCGTGTCCAGCGCGATGGCGCTGTTGGGATTGGCCGGATCCGGCCTGGCGATGGCCAGGCTCGGCCGCGAGGCGTAGTAGAAATCGCTCGCGTACGGCACCAGCAGGTTGTTGCAGTCGTAGCCGCCGCGCAGGAATACCACCAACAAACGCGGCGACGGCGCCGGTGCGGCGAACAGGCGCCCGGCGAACGGCAGGCTGGCCGCAGCGGCGGCGGACGCGAGCAGGAAGCGGCGACGGTGCATGACGAAACTCCGGGCGGCGAAGGCCGCAGTCAGCGGTAATTGAAGTCGGGGGACGCCAGCAGGTAGCCGTTCCACTCCTGCTGCGAGCGCGCCTGCGCCAGCGCCTGGCGCGTGGCGTCGCTCAGTTGCGGCTCGATCGCGTGGTAGTACAGCGGCGTGCTCAGTTGCGGGAAGCCGCCGCGCTGCTGCCCCTCGACGGTGAACAGCTGGGTGTTGCCGTTGCCGATCGCACGCGCGATCTCGAAGCGCTGCGCCATTTGCCCGGAACTGTTCCAGGCACTGGACTGCAGCGACCAGCCATCGGGCGTGATCCGTCCGAAGCTCGGCTCGCCCATCTGGTTCAACCAGCCCAGCAAGGGCTGCGGATTGACGATGGTCTGCCCGTCGTAGGCCAGGCGCAACGCCGAGACCAGGAAGCGGTACGGATCCTTGAACTTGTGTGGCGCGCCGGCCGCCATCTCCGGTGCGGTGAACATCACCTGCAGCACCGCCGCGATATCGCCATCGCTGCGCTGGAAGGTGCGCGCCATCTTCTCCACCAGCGCCGGCGGCGGATCGTCGGCGACGAAGTACTCTGCCAACTGCCGCGAGATGAAGTGCGCGCATGCCGGCTGGCGCACGATCAGTTGCACCGCGCGCTCGACCTCGTCGAAGCCGCCGCCGGCGATGCGCTGGCCGAGCAAGGTCTTGTCGCCGGGTTCGTGCCGCGCCGGATTGAACTCGAACGCGCCACGGCGCACATACTGCGCCTGCAGCGCCGGCGGCAGCTTCGGCGGGCCGTCGCGGTCGACCGGCGCGATGCCGACGCCGGTGAGGATCAGCGCCAGTTGCTGCACGTCCTTCTGCGTGTAGCCGGCATCGACGCCGAGGGTATGCAACTCCATCAACTCGCGCGCGTAGTTCTCGTTGACCTTGCCCTTGGCGTTCTGCGCGTTGTCCAGGTACTCCAGCATCGCCGGACTCTCCAGCGTCGCCATCACCAGGTCGGAGAACTTGCCCAGCGCGTGCGGGCGGATCGCGTTGTCGGCGTAGTCGGCCACGGTCCAGTGCAGGCGACCCTTGTCGGCGAACACGCTGAAATGGTTGAGCCAGAACCACACCATCTGCTCGCGCAGCTGATCCGGCGCGTAGATGGAACGCAGCAGCTGCGCCTGGCGTGCCTGGTTCAGCAGCAGATCGCCGCGCTGCTGCGCGGCCTTCTTCGCCGCGACCTTGGCATCGCCATCCGGCATCGCCTTGATCGCCTGCTGTGCGGCGGCCTGCTGCTTGAGCAGTTCCTGGACCGGCGTGTGCAGCGCGGCGTAGCCGTCCAGTTGCGCGCGCACCGGCGCCGGCAGGGCGGCATCGCCACCGTCGGCCTGCAGTTGCTCGCGCAGGAAGCGCTTGCGGCCATCGCGCTCGAACTGCGCCACGCTGGCGCTGTCCAGGCCGGTGGTCATCGACTGCAGCCAGCGCGCATCGTCGCGCTTGAGCACCTTGTCGGTGGCAGCGATGGCGCCAACGGTGAACAGCACCAGCAGCAACGACAGCAGCAATCGCTGGGTATTGCGCAGCGCGCGCCGGCCGCGCACGCGCAGACGCGTTGCTGCAGGACGATGCCGGGATGCGGACATGCGGGGCTCCTGGACGAAAAGCGGCGTGAAGACCGGCGCAGTATCGCCAGCTGCGCGCCGGTCGCGTTAAGCCTCTGTCGGAAACCTCCCGGTCATTTGCACGGGATTCACCTGCTGCTGCACTGCAACGGCGCGCGCGGCCGCCCGATTGGCGCGGGTCGTCGCTGCGCAGCGGGATGCCGGTCCCAGACCAGCACAGGAGCGCGCTGTCGGGCCTACAACCCCGGCGGCAGGGTGACCAGGAAGCGCGCCCCGCCCAGTTCCTCGGAGCGGCTGACCTGCAGCTCGCCGCGGTAGCCCTTGACCAGGTCCTGCACGATCGCCAGGCCGATGCCGTGGCCATGCACGCGCTCGTCGCCGCGCACGCCGCGCTGCAGGATGTGGGCGACCTCTTCCGGCGCGATGCCGGGGCCGTCGTCCTCCACCGCGATGATCAGGCCGGCGCGGCGGCTGCCGGCGGCCGGCTCCGGGCGCACGCTCAGCAGCACCCGCCGGCGCGCCCACTTGAAGGCGTTCTCGAGCAGATTGCCGAGCAGTTCCTGCAGGTCGCCGGGCTCGCCGTGGAAGCGCGCGCTCGGCTCGATGTCGAACTCGCACAGCACGCCCTTGGCCGCATAGACCTTCTCCAGGCCGCGCACGATCTCCTCGGCGTTGGGCTCGATCGGCAACGGCGCGGCGAACAGCTTGTGGCCGCTGGAGGCGGCGCGCGCCAGCTGGTAGGACACCAAGTTGTTCATGCGCCGTAGCTGCACGTCCAACTCTTCGCGCAGCTCCGGCCCCTGCGCACCGCTGTCGAGCTGGGTGCGCAATACCGCCAGCGGCGTCTTCAGGCTGTGCGCCAAGTCGGCCAGGGTGTTGCGCTGACGGTCCAGGTTCTCGCGCTCGCTCTCGATGAAGGCGTTGATGCTGTCGGTCAGCGGTTCCAGTTCGCGCGGATGGCGATCGCCCATGCGCACCGCTTCGCCGCGCTGCACCTTGGTCAGTTCGTTGATCACCCGGCGCAGCGGGCGCAGGCTCCATTGCAGGATGAAGGCCTGCAGCACCAGCAGGATCAGGCCGGCGCCGCCGAGGTTGAACCACACCCGGCCGCGGAACACGCGCAGTTGCGCGCCCAGCGCGCGGGTGTCCTCCATGATGTAGATGGTGACCGGGGTTTCCTTGTCGTGGCGCACGTAGGCCAGGCCGATGCCGTAGCGGTAGACCTCGCCTTCGCTGCCGTCGATCTGGGTCATCGGCCAGGGTCCGTCGAAGGTTTCCTGACGCGGTTCGAGCATGCCGCCCTTGGGCGGCAGCGGCCCCTCACTGGACATCGATATCCAGCGCTCGTTGGGCAACTCGATCTGCGCGTACAGGCCGCTGCCGGGCCGGTCGAAATGCGGGTCCGGCGACGACTTGTCGTTGTTGATGTACAGCGAACCGTCGCGGGCGACGTCGATGTTGTTGGCGTACGCGGTGGCGTAGCTCTTCAGGCGCTCGCGCAGGTTGCTCAGCGCGGTATCGGCGAATGCCTGGTCCAGCGCGTAACCTGCCGCGGCAAGGAACGCCAGCAGGCTGAGGCTGGCGGCGAGCAGCTGGCGCGCCTGCAACGAACGCGGGCGCCAGCGCTTGTACCACCTGGGTCGTGCCGCCACGCGGTCGCTTCCTCGGTGTGCTCGCCGGCGCCTGCGATCAGCCTTCGGTACGCGGAATCGCGAACCGGTAGCCGCGGCCGCGCACGGTCTCGATCGGCTTCAACTCGCCGTCCGGGTCCAGCTTCTTGCGCAGGCGGCCGATGAAGACTTCCAGCACATTGGAGTCGCGGTCGAAATCCTGCTGATAGATGTGCTCGGTCAGGTCGGCCTTGGAGACCAGTTCGCCGGCATGCATCATCAGGTACTCGAGCACCTTGTACTCGTAGCTGGTCAGGTCGACGTTGCTGCCGCTGACGCTGACGGTCTGCGCCGCCAGGTCCAGCGCAACCGGACCGCATTCCAGGGTCGGCTTGCTCCAGCCGGCGGCGCGGCGCAGCAGCGCATTGACGCGCGCCAGCAGCTCTTCGACGTGGAACGGCTTGACCAAGTAGTCGTCGGCGCCCTGCTTGAGGCCTTCGACCTTGTCCTGCCAGCTGGAACGCGCGGTGAGGATCAGCACCGGAAACTTCTTGCCTTCGTCGCGCAGCGCCTTGATCAGCTCCATGCCCGACATCTTCGGCAGGCCCAGATCGATGATGCCCACGTCGAAGGGCACTTCGCGGCCCATGTACAGGCCTTCCTCGCCGTCCTGCGCCGCATCCACCGCAAAGCCTTCGCGCTTCAGGCGAGCGGCCAGGGTCTCTCGCAGCGGAGCTTCGTCTTCGACCAGAAGGATACGCATGAACTCTCCCTAGTAACTTACAGGTGGCCGGTGGCCGGGGCGGTGTGTGGAACCTGAACCGAACTATCCGGACTCACGGGTGATCGTCGCGTGGTGGCTCGGGAGGCTCGCCCGACCGCGGCGCCCGCGGCGGCGCCGCACGGCCAGGTTGCGGATCGTCCATGTAGCGTACCCGCCCACGGCCGTCCATGTACTTGACGCGGTTGATGTCGCGGCCATCGAACGGCACGCGCTCGGCGCCGAGGATCTGCCCGCCGGTGGAGCGCTGCACCCGGCGCACCGCGTCGGACAGCGAACTACCGCCATAGTCCCGATTGCGCCCCGCATCGCGCTCCGGCGGCGCCATCACACCCGGCATGGGCGGCTGCTGCGCACGGCCGTGCCCAGCCGCGACCGACGCCAGCGCGAGCGCGAAGACAGCGGCAAAGCGGTAGTGGCGGGAAGCGGAAGAAGTCACGACGGGCATCCTAACGGACTGATCGGAAACGTTCAAAACTTGTGAAGCGCGACACCTCGCGGAAACGAAGACGACCTCGAGAAATCGAGGCAAATTCTTGATTTTTCGGGGTGAATCCGGTCTGAACTTTTCCAAACGCCCCCGGCAGTATTCAGTCAAATGAACCTGCCGAAGGCCGATGCAAGGGCCGCGCCAGGGGTCTGGAGAGGCCCTTCGGCAGGTGCTTCGCGGCGTCTCCGCAGGACCAGAGACTAGCTCCAGGAACCTGAACGGAATCCCTGAACGAAGTGCGGAAGACGGCGGCGTGGCAGTCGTCGATCGAGACGCCGCATGGATAGGCGACCGCTTGGCGATGAGAGCGATCAGGTCATCGAGGCGAAAGGTGCCCCGGACCACGCGGCTGCGCCCGTCGGATCACGCCGCCGCGCGTGCCGCCCCGTCGGTGACCGCCAGCGCCCGCTCCAGCAGCGCCCAGTCCGCGCCCAGCCGGTGCGCACCTTCGCTGAGCACTTGGCGGAAGGCGCGGCCACCGGGCTGGCCGTGGAACAGACCGAGCAGGTGCCGGGTGATGTGCTTGAGCGCCAGGCCCTCGGCCAGACGCGCCTCGACGTAGGGACGCAGCGCGCGCAGCAACTCCGCGCGCGGGCGCAACGCGGCGCCGGTCAGGGCCGCGTCCAGCCGGTGCAGGACGTAGGGATCGTGGTAGGCGGCGCGGCCCAGCATCACCCCATCCACCGCCTGCAACTGCGCCTGTGCCGTCTCCACCGCGGCCAGGCCGCCGTTGAGCACCACCTGCAGTTGCGGCCGCTCGCGCTTGAGCCGGTGCGCCCAGTCGTAGCGCAGCGGCGGCACCTCGCGGTTCTCCTTCGGCGACAGGCCCTGCAGCCAGGCATTGCGCGCGTGCACCACGAACAGCCCACAGCCCGCCGCGGCGACCTGGTCGACGAAGGCCAGGAACACCGCGTAGTCGTCGTCCTGGTCCACGCCCAGCCGGCACTTCACCGTCACCGGGATGTCGACCGCCGCGACCATCGCCGCCACGCACTCGGCGACCAGCGCCGGCTCGCGCATCAGGCAGGCGCCGAAGCGCCCGGCCTGCACCCGGTCGGACGGGCAGCCGCAATTGAGGTTGATCTCGTCGTAGCCCCAGTCCTGGCCGATCCGCGCCGCTTGCGCCAGCAGCGCCGGCTCGCTGCCGCCGAGCTGCAGGGCCAGCGGATGCTCGGACGCATCGAAATCCAGCAACCGCGCGCGATCGCCCAGCACCACCGCATTGGCGTGGACCATCTCGGTATACAGCCGCGCCGACGGCGCCAGCAGCCGATGGAAGACCCGGCAGTGGCGGTCGGTCCAGTCCATCATCGGGGCGACGGACAGGCGCAGCGAGGCGGCGTAGCGCGCGGGGAGATCGGCGGCAGGGAGCGGATGCATCATCGGCACGGCGGACTGGCGCCGCCGGCCGTCGGCCGCAGCGCCAGGTCATTGGCTTAGGGATCAATAGCTTACACGTTCGCCATGAACGCTGCCGGGCCCAGCCGGCAAAACGTACCTAGCCCTTGACCGCCCGCCGCATCCGGCCTATCGTGCGCTCGCCGAAGGTATTCATCGCTTCATTCGGATGAAGGGATGGATTTAAACGGGAATCCGGTGACGGCCGGCGCCGCAAGCGCCTGCCCATTCCGGAGCTGCCCCGCAGCGGTGAATGGAAACGACCTCCGTCAATGGCACTGGGCCGGCGCATGCCGGCCTGGGAAGCGACGGACAGTAGGTGCGCAGCCAACGTGGTGCGCGTGTCCATCAGCCCGAATACCGGCCCCGGCCGGAGGACCGTGCGTCCTCCGATTCGACCTGGCGCCTCCGCGGGGAGGCGGCCGGACCGCGACCCGGCCTTGCGCCGCGCCGCGCCGTCCGCCTGCCCGCGCGGTACCGGTTCGCCCGCGGGGGCGAAGGTCGCTGGCGTGGCGGGCGGTCCGTGCGAACGGGACGCGCGGCGCGCGGTTCCTTCGTTCCTCAATGCCCTTGAACGCAATGAGGAAACGCAACATGACGATCGTGACCAACCTGGGCTTCCCGCGCATCGGTGCGCGGCGCGAGCTCAAGCAGGCGCTGGAACGCTACTGGCGCCGCGACATCGACGGCGCGCAACTGCAGGACACCGCACGCGACCTGCGCCTGCGCCACTGGCAACTGCAACGCGAGGCCGGGGTGGACGTGCCGCCCAGCAACGACTTCAGCCTGTACGACGCGATGCTCGACACCGCGTTCCTGTTCGATGCGATCCCGCAACGCTACCGCGCGCTGGCCGATGCCGACCCGCTGGCCGGCTACTTCGCGATGGCCCGCGGCACGCAGGAACACGGCCTGGACCTGCACGCGCTGGAAATGACCAAGTGGTTCGACACCAACTACCACTACCTGGTGCCGGAGCTGGCACGGCGACAGCACTTCCGCCTGCGCGGCGACAAGCCGGTGGTGGAGTTCCTGGAAGCCAAGGCGCAGGGCATCCAGACTAGGCCGGTGCTGATCGGGCCGGTGACCTTCCTGGCGCTGTCCAAGACCGTGGACGGCAGCGACCGCTGGGCGTTGCTGGACAGCCTGCTGCCGGTGTATGCCGAACTGCTGCAACGCCTGCATGCGGCCGGCGCCGGCTGGGTGCAGCTCGACGAGCCGGCGCTGGTGCTGGACCTGGACGACGCCGCGCGCGCCGCCTACGAGCGTGCCTACGCCTTCCTGGCGCAGGCGCCGCGGCCGAAGCTGCTGCTGACCAGCTACTTCGGCGAACTGGGCGACAACCTGGAACTGGCGATGGCGCTGCCGGTGGACGGCATCCACGTGGACCTGGTGCGCGGCGTGGCGCAACTGGATGCGGTGCTGCAGGCCTTGCCGGCCGGGCGCGTGCTCTCGGCCGGCCTGGTCAACGGCCGCAACGTGTGGCGTACCCCGCTGGACAACGCGCTGACCCTGGCCCGCTACGCCGCCGGCCATGTCGGCCGCGAGCGGCTGTGGCTGGCGCCCTCGTGCTCGCTGCTGCACGTGCCGGTGGATCTGCAGCAGGAGACCAGGCTGGACCGCGAACTGGTCGGCTGGCTGGCCTTCGCCAGGCAGAAGCTGCAGGAACTGCGCACCCTGGCCGATGCGCTGGACGACCAGCCGCAGGCGCAGGCGGGGCTGGACGCGGCGCGCGATGCGTTGGCCAGCCGTCGCGCCTCTGCGCGCGTGCACCGCGCCGAGGTGGCGCGGCGGGTGGACGCGCTGACCGACGACGCCGGCCGT
>NZ_AQOI01000120.1:0-4438 GCF_000364665.1 Xanthomonas sp. SHU 199 | reverse complement strand
CTCGTTCCCGCAGACCGAGCAGGTGCGGCAGGCGCGTGCGCAGCACAAGGCCGGCAAGCTCGACGATGCCGCGTACGACGCGTTCCTGGCCGCCGAGACCGAACGCTGCGTGCGTGCGCAGGAGCAACTGGGCCTGGATGTGCTGGTGCACGGCGAGTTCGAGCGCAACGACATGGTCGAATACTTCGGCGAGCAGCTGGACGGCTTCGCCTTCACCCGTCATGGCTGGGTGCAGAGCTACGGCTCGCGCTGCGTGAAGCCGCCGATCATCTACGGCGACGTGCAGCGCCCGGCGCCGATGACGCTGCGCTGGACCACCTACGCGCAGTCGCTGACCGAGCGGCCGATGAAGGGCATGCTGACCGGGCCGGTGACGGTGCTGCAGTGGTCGTTCGTGCGCGACGACCAGGAGCGTGCGCAGACCTGCCGGCAGATCGCGCTGGCGCTGCGCGACGAGGTGCGCGACCTGGAGGCGGCCGGCATCGGCGTGATCCAGATCGACGAGCCGGCGATCCGCGAAGGCCTGCCGCTGCGCCGCGCCGACTGGCAGGCGTACCTGGACTGGGCGGTACAGTGCTTCCGCATCGCCGCGGCCGGGGTGCGCGATGCCACGCAGATCCACACCCACATGTGCTACTCGGAGTTCAACGACATCATCGAGGCGGTGGCGGCGATGGACGCGGACGTGATCTCGATCGAGACCTCGCGCTCGCGCATGGAACTGCTCGATGCCTTCGTGCGCTTCCGCTACCCGAACGCGATCGGGCCGGGCGTGTACGACATCCACTCGCCACGCGTGCCGAGCACGCAGGAGATGGTGGCGTTGCTGGAGAAGGCGCGTGCGGTGCTGGATCCGCAGCAACTGTGGGTCAATCCGGATTGCGGGCTGAAGACCCGAGGCTGGGCGGAAACCCGCAACGCGCTGCAGGCGATGGTGGCGGCGGCGCAGCAGTTGCGCAGCCAGCACGCGCAGGCGGCGTGACCTGGCGATGCCCGGCGCCACGTGCGCCGGGCATCGCGATGGTTGCAGCATGTCCGGCATCCCAGTTCGGCGTGCATTGCTGCATTGCGTCTTTGTCCGGCAATGTGCGCTGGCTATAACCGCAGGCGAACGCGTGGCGAGGGGGCGCTGCGTCCTCGCCGACGTGCTGCCGGCGGCGCATCTGCGCCGCGGCTCCGGCATGTGCGTCTGCTTCTCAGCACCGCCAGGGAGAGCACGTCATGCCGAAGCTGTCGAACCTGTCCGCCGTCTGCGTCCTGTGTCTCGTCGTCCCCGCCGCCGCGCTGCACGCGGCCGAACTGATTCCCAAACAACTGGCCGGACCGCCGGAGGAGTTCGCGCAGATGCGCGCACCCGCCCCGGCGGAAGCGGCGATCCTGTCCAAGAGCGCGCTGCTGCCGGTGGAATTCTCCGCCGCGCGCAGCAATGGCCCGGCGCAATGGCAGACCACCCTGCCGGTGGAGAATGGCAAGCTACGCTTCGTGGTGCTGTCCGGCGACCACGATTGGCAGCCGCGGCTGAGCGCACCGGCCACGGCCAGCGCACGCATGGGCACCGCCGCCACGACGCCGCTGCTCGCGCCCAGCGCCAAGGCCACCCAACTGGGCGCCGGCGGCGCCGCACTGCCGGCGCGCGAGTACCGCGTGGACAGCGCCGCCAACGGCGACTGGACCCTGACCCTGCAGGCCGACGGCAGCAGCACGGCACAGCGTGGCTATGTGCTGATGGAGGGCGATCCGCGCACGCAACTGGCGTCCTATCCCAGCGACCGCGCGCAACTGCAGCGCGGCCAGCGTATCGGCCTGACCGCCCTGCTCGGCGGCATCGATGCGCAGGGCGGCGTGTCACTGGCGCGCAGCGCCGGCAGCGGCCGCATCGACACCGCGCAGCTGCGCGTGATCGCGCCGGACGGCTCCGTCAGCCAATGGCCGATGGCTGACGACGGCCGCCACGGCGACGGCGCCGCGGGCGATGGCGTGTATGCCGGCGACTTCCCGGCGACGGCCACCGGCACCTACATCGCGCAGGTGGTGGTGCACGGCCACGACGCCGGCGGCCAGGCCTTCGTGCGCACCAGCGAGCACGTGCTGCCGGTGCTGGACACCACCTTGCGCATCACCGCCGATGCGGTCGCCGCCAGCGCACAGCCCGGCACCCGCCTGACCATGCCGATCCCGGTGCGCATCGGCGGCGGCCAGGCGCCGGCGCACTACCGCGTGCTCGGCGAACTGTGGGGCACCGGTCGCGACGGCAGCGCGGTGCCGGTGGCCTGGCTCGGCGGCATGCTCGCGCCGCAGGACGGACGCCTGCCGCTGAGCGTGGACGAGCGCTGGATCGTCCGCGCCGGCGCGCGTGCACCGTTCACCCTGCGCAACCTGCGCGTGGAGGATCCGGACAACTTCGTGCCGCTGGCCACGCGTGCGACGCTGCCGCTGACCCTGCCGGCACTGCGTCGCAGCAGCGTGGCGCGCAGCACCGGCGCGATCGACGAGAGCATGCGCATGGGCGAGCGCCCGGCGCAGCTGAGCACCGCCGCCACCGACATGCAGGCGCAGGCCACCGGCAAGCGCCTGGTGCTGGTGCACGGCTATTGCTCGGGCGGGGTGTGGCCGGTGGCGCAGTTCACCAATGCCTCCGCGTTCCTGGACGTCAACCAGAACCGCAGCAACGACCAGTTCGCGCAGCGCCTGGCGCAGTTCGGCAGCCAGTGGAACTCGTTCGGCACGGTGGCGCACAGCCAGGGCGGCATGGCCGCGTTGCACCTGTACGTGTACTACTGGAGCGGCCTGGACAACGCCAGCGGCGGGCGGGTGATGCAGTCGGTGGGCACGCCCTACCAGGGCACCAACCTGGCCGGCATCCTGGCCACGGTGGGCTCGTGGTTCGGTGTGGGCTGCGGCACCAACAACGATCTGACCTACGACGGCGCCAAGGCCTGGCTGGCCGGCATCCCCAACTCGGCGCGGGCGCTGGTGAACTACTACACCACCTCCTTCGCCAAGACCAACTGGTACACCAACGACTACTGCAATGCGGCCTCGGACCTGGTGCTGAGCGATCCGGAGGACGGCACCGTGGAGCAGGTCAACGGCCAGCTGCCGGGCGGCGTCAACCGCGGCCACACCACCGGCCAGTGCCACACCACCGGCATGCGCGATCCGGCGCAGTACCTGGACGCCAGCCGCAACGCGACGATGAACGCCAACGCGGCGCGTTGAGGGCTGGGAATGGGGGATCGGGAATGGGGAATCGGCAGAGCAAACGCCGCGCTGCGGCTGCTGATGGTCCCCTTCCCTATTCCCGGCCCCATTCCCTGCTTCATCGGAAATGCCACCGTGCAGTGACTGGAGAGCGGGGATGATCGTCGATGCAGACGGTCGGCGCCGCGACCATGGATTACGGCAAGCGGGTGCTTAGTTGCTGTTGCTGTTGCTGCTCCCCATTCCCGATTCCCGAATCCCCACTCCCCGCCTCAGCGAAATACCACCGTGCGATGCCCGTTGAGCAGGATGCGATGCTCGACGTGGCGGCGCACGGCGCGGGCCAGTACCTGCGACTCGGTGTCGCTGCCCAGGCGCACCAGTTCGCGCGGGGTCATGGCGTGGTCAACGCGGGCCACGTCCTGCTCGATGATCGGGCCTTCGTCCAGGTCGCCGGTGACGTAGTGCGCGGTGGCGCCGATGATCTTGACCCCGCGCGCGTGCGCCTGGTGGTACGGCTGCGCGCCCTTGAAGCTGGGCAGGAAGCTGTGGTGGATGTTGATCGCGCGTCCGGCCAGCGCCGCGCACAGCGTCGGCGACAGGATCTGCATGTAGCGGGCCAGCACCACCAGATCGATGCGTTCGCGTTCGACCAGCGCCAGCAGCTGCGCCTCCTGTTCGGCGCGGTTGGCCGCACTCACCGGCAGGTGGTGGAACGGCACGCCGTAGGAGCCGGCGAGCGCGGCGAAATCGGGGTGGTTGGAGGCCACCGCGGCGATATCCACCCGCAACTGCCGACTGTGCGCGCGGAACAGCAAGTCGTTGAGGCAGTGGCCCTGTTTGCTGACCAGCACCAGCAGGCGCGCGCGGCGGCGCGCGTCGTGCAGTTGCCAGTCCATCGCGTAGTCGGCGGCCAGCGGCTCCAATTGCAGCTTCACCGCGGCGACGACGCCGTCGGCCGGCACGTCGAAGTGCACGCGCAGGAAGAAGCGGCCGCTTTCCTCGTCGCCGAACTGCTGCGCGTCGAGGATGTTGCAGCCGTGCTCGAACAGCAGGCCGCTGACGCGGTAGACGATGCCGGTGCGGTCCGGGCAGGACAGGGTCAGGATGTAGTCGGGGCGCATCTGTCGATGATAGGGGAAAGGCGGGGATTCGGGATTCGGGATTCGGGAATCGGGAATCGGGATTCGGGAATCGGGATTCGGGAATCGGGAATCGGGAATCGGGAATCGGGAAT
>NZ_AQOI01000119.1:0-10200 GCF_000364665.1 Xanthomonas sp. SHU 199 | reverse complement strand
CCCCGGATGAACAACCTACTGAGAGATCACACCTAGTGGGTCTGGCGCACCGCATTCAGCGGGCAGACGAATCCACGGCGCTGCGCTAACGCCCCGTATACGGTAGGCCGGCGACACTGCAGCCCTTCATTCCTGCCAGTAGGGGACGCCCATGAGCAAGCTGACCATCATCACCGATCGCGCCCTGGATCTCGCCAGCCACGCCGGCGACAGCCTCAAGCACTTCGGCCCGCAGGCGAACAAGTGGTTGCAGTCGGGCAAGGCGATGGGCGCGCTCAAGGCGGGCGCAGCGATGGGTGCAGTGAAGACCGGCTCCAAGGTCGCGCGCACCGCCGTGCGCCGCAACCCGGCCATCGCGATCGCCGCTGCCGCCGTGGGTGTGGGTCTGCTCGGCTACGCCATCTACCGCAAGCGCCAGCGCGACAAGGGCGCGCCGATCGAAGGCAATGCGCAGCGCATCGAAGCGGCCAACAAGCGCGGCAACGTGGGTGCGCGCCGCAGCGCCGCCAGCACCCGCGGCACGCGCCGCAATGCCGCAGCGCAGGACGCCACCGAAGAGTGAGATCCGCGCACTGCCGCTGACGGCAGCCGCCGCATGAAACGCAGCGACCGGGAGACATCCCGGTCGCTTTTTTTATGGTTCGCCGCGCCTCTGCTTTTCCAACGCATGAGCGGCTTCAGCTGCGACCGAGGCGTTACCGATGCGCTCCGGTCGCGGCTGACGCCGCTCCTGCGGGTCATTCGGCACAACACGCACTACAGCGCGCGCCAGGCCCCCGGCGCCAACCCGTCCAGGCGGTGCGCGCCCATCGCCGCACGCACCAGGCGCAGGGTCGGCAGGCCGACCGCAGCAGTCATCCGCCGCACCTGGCGGTTGCGGCCTTCGCGCAGCACGACCTGCAACCAGGCATCGGGCACGCTTTTGCGGAAGCGCACCGGGGGATCACGCGGCCACAGCGATGGCGGCGCGTCCAGCAATGTCACCTCGGCCCGCGCGGTCGGGCCGTCGTTCAACAGCACGCCGTCGCGCAGGCGCTGCACCTGCTCCGGTTGCGGCGCGCCTTCCACCTGCACCCAGTAGGTCTTGGGCTGCTTGTGCCGCGGATCGGTCAGACGGTGCGCCAGCGCGCCATCGTCGGTCAGCAGCAGCAGGCCCTCGCTGTCGTAGTCCAGGCGTCCGGCCGCATACACGTCGGCGGGCAGGCCGAACTCGGCCAGGGTGCGCCGCGGCGGCGTGCTGCGGTCGGTGAACTGGCACAGCACGTTGAAGGGCTTGTTGAAGGCGATCAGCATCGACGGGAACGGCAGCGAACCTGCGCCGCACGACGCGGCGCAGGCATTGTCCCATGCGTCCGCGCCGCGCCGCTCGTGCGCCGGCTCAGCGCTTGACGAACTTCAGGGTCATCCGGTCGCTCTCGCCGATCGCCTGGTACTTGGCATCGTCGGCGGCCTCGTGCTGGTTGCTCGGCGGCAATGTCCATACGCCGCCCGGATAATCCTTGGTGTCGCGCGGATTGGCGTTGAGCTCGCTCTTGCCGGCCAGCTTGAAGCCGGCGGCCTCGGCCATGGCGATCACCTGCGCCTGACCGACATAGCCGCTCTTGTCGTCGGCCGGCACGTCGGCCTTGGCGCGGTGCTCGACCACGCCGAGCACGCCGCCGGGCTTGAGCACGTTGTAGAAGCCCTTGAACATGCCCTCGGCCTGGCCGGCCATGCGCCAGTTGTGCACGTTGCGGAAGGTCAGCACCAGGTCGGCCGAGCCGGGCGGGCCGAACACCGGTGCGTTTGGCGCATACGCGACGATGCGCGCGTGGTCGTACTGCGCCGGTGCCGCGGCGAACTTCTGCTCCAGGCCGGCGCGCGCCTTCTGCTGGTAGTCGCGACCGCGCCCTTCCGGCACGGCGGTCGGATCCACCACCGCAGCGATGTACTGGCCGTGCTCGCGCAGGTACGGCGCCAGGATCTCCGCATACCAGCCGCCGCCCGGGGTGACCTCGATCACCGTCTGGGTCGGCTTGATGTCGAAGAACGCCAGGGTCTGGCCGGGATGGCGGTAAGCGTCGCGGGCGACGTTGGCGCGGTCGCGCCAACTGCCGTTGATCGCCGCCTGCAGGGACGCGTCCGGCGCCGGCAGCGTCGCGGTGTCGGCAGGCTTGATCGCCTGCGCGGCAGGGGCGAGCAAGGCGGTGGCGACGGCCAGAGTACAGGCGCAGGCGAGCGAGGTTCGAAGCGTCATGGCAGGCATCCGCAAGAGGAGGTGGGGCGAGCCTAGCATGCGGCCCGACAAGCCCGAATGTTGCGCTCCCGTTAGCGCGAATCACGCCGGCGGAACGCTGTTTTCGCGAGCATTGGCCGATCCTTCGACCCCCGGCGACTATCCTGTCGCCTTTCCCCACAGTGGAGCGTTTTCCATGCTGCACACGCGCGAACTCGGCCGCTCCGGCCTGCATGCGGCACCGCTGGCGTTCGGCGGCAACGTGTTCGGCTGGAGCGCCGACGCCAAGACCTCCTTCGCCTTGCTCGATGCCTTCGTCGAGGCCGGCTGCAATCTCGTCGACACCGCCGACATCTACTCGGCCTGGGTGCCCGGCAATCGCGGCGGCGAATCGGAAACGCTGATCGGACAATGGCTCAAGCGCAGCGGCAAGCGCGACAGGGTGCTGATCGCGACCAAGGTCGGCAAGTGGGCCGAACGCCCGGGCCTGTCGGCCGACACCATCGCCGCCGCCGCGGAGGACTCGCTGCAGCGCCTGCAGACCGACGTCATCGATCTGTACCAGGCGCATGCGGACGACGATTCGGTGCCGCTGGAAGCCACGCTGGCCGCGTTCGGGCGGCTGATCGAACAGGGCAAGGTGCGCGCCATCGGTGCTTCCAACTACAGTGCCGCGCGCCTGCGCGAGGCGCTGAACGTCTCCGCGCAATACGGCCTGCCCCGCTACGAAACGCTGCAGCCGGAGTACAACCTGTACGACCGCGCCGGCTACGAGGCCGAGCTGGAGCCGCTGGTGCGCGAACAGGGCCTGGGCGTGCTGTGCTACTACGCGCTGGCCAGCGGCTTCCTCAGCGGCAAGTACCGTCAGGCCGAAGACGCGGGCAAGAGCAAGGCACGCGGCGCCAGCGTGGTCGCGCGCTATCTCAACGCGCGCGGCCTGCGCATCCTCGCCGCGCTCGACGACATCGCCGGCAAGCATGCGGCCACGCCCACGCAGGTGGCGCTGGCCTGGTTGATGGCACGACCCGGCATCGTCGCGCCGATCGCCAGCGCGACCAGCCTGGAGCAACTGCAGGACTTGCTCGCCGCCGCGCGCCTGCAGCTGTCGGCCGATGACATCGCGCAATTGAATACCGCAAGCGAGGAAACCGCATGACCGCCCCCACCCAGACCACCCGCATCGTGCTCGCTTCGCGCCCGCAGGGCGCGCCGGGCACCGACAATTTCCGCATCGAACAGGCCCCGATTGCGCCACCCGGCCCCGGCCAGGTGCTGCTGCGCAACCGCTGGCTGTCGCTGGACCCGTACATGCGCGGGCGCATGAGCGATGCGCCGTCCTACGCGCCGCCGGTGCAACTGGGCGAGACCATGGTCGGCAGCACCGTGGCCGAGGTGCTGCAATCCAACTCCCCCGACCACGCACCAGGCGATCTGGTGCTGGTGCAGAACGGCGGCTGGCAGACCCATCTGGTCGTCGACGGCGCCAGCCTGCGGCGCAAGCTCGACCCCAACTCGCCGCTGCCGCCGAGCACCGCGCTGGGCGTGTACGGCATGCCCGGCTTCACCGCCTACGCCGGCCTGCACGAGATCGGCAAGCCGCAGCCGGGCGAGACCGTGGCGGTCGCCGCAGCCACCGGCCCGGTCGGCGCCACCGTGGCGCAGATCGCCAAACTGCGCGGGGCCAAGGTCATCGCCATCGCCGGCGGCGCGGAAAAATGCCGCTACCTGCGCGAGGAACTGGGCGTGGACGTGGCCCTGGACCACCGCGCCAAGGACTTTGCGGAGCAGTTGCGCGCTGCCGCGACCGACGGCATCGACGTGTACTTCGAGAACGTCGGCGGCCACGTGTTCGATGCGGTGCTGCCGCTGCTCAACGATTTCGCGCGGGTGCCGGTGTGCGGCACCATCGCCACCTACAACGCCAACGGCGCCTTGCCGCCGGGGCCGGACCGGATGCCGGCACTGATGGGCCAGGTGCTGCGCCAGCGCCTGACCCTGCGCGGCTTCATCGTCGGCGACTTCGTCAAGCTGTATCCGGAGTTCCTGCGCGAGATGGGCGCCTGGCTGGCCGACGGCCGCGTACGCTACCGCGAGCACGTGGTGGACGGTCTGGAAAACGCACCACAGGCCTTCATCGACATGCTGAGCGGCGGCAACTTCGGCAAGCTGGTGGTGCGGCTGGGCGACTGAGGCAGCAAGGCCCTAGGCTGGTTCGTCTGTGGGAGTCAACTGTCATGCGACCACGACGAACGGAGTAGGCGGACGATCTAACTCGGAATCAGTCGGGACTGATCCCACAAAAAGGGACAAGAGTCCCTCCCCACATCCCGCCCGGACACCGATCATCGCGAGTCGCTGTAGGAGTCGTGATCGCTTGGTTTCGGCTGTTGCTTTTGCCCTTGTTTTTGACTTACCGGGTTCCCTTCCGAAGCGGCGGACAGCGCGGGGAAAAACCCGAAGGGCGGCGTACATGGATGTACGCCGTCCGCGGCAGGGGCAGGATGCCCCTTCCGCGGATCCCCGTGATGGACGCGGACCCGGAGCGCGCAGCGCGGAGGGCGCAAGGCAGGGCGCGCTTTCTTTTGGTTACCTTTTCTTTGCGCGAGCAAAGAAAAGTAACTCGCCCGTCAGGGCGAAAGCCTTTGCTTTCGCTTGAGATTTGCGTGTCGGACGAAAAAGAACCGCAGGAGCGGCTGCCGCCGCGCCCACCTGCTTCCGCGGCATCGACGCCCGCAGGCGCAGCCACTACCATCGGACGCATCGCCGCCGCCGCCGCTTCCATGTCCGAGTCCCCGCGTCCCCCTCGCGCACGCCGCACCGCGCGCGCCGCCACCGCTCCCACCCCGCCCGAGCGCGGCCTGGCCGCGGAGTTGATGCGGCGCATCGGCGAATGCGAAGGCGACCCGAACTTCATGACCTCGCTGGCGCGCGGTCTGGCCGTGCTCAGCGCCTTCGGCCAGCACAGCCGCGACGTCAGCATGGCCCAACTCAGCGCCGACACCGGCATTCCGCGCGCGGCGGTGCGGCGCGTGCTGTACACGCTGGAGAAGCTCGGCTACGCCGGCACCCACGGCCGCGGCTACGTGCTGCTGCCGCGCGCGCTGGGCATCGGCAGCGGCTACCTGTCCACCGCCGCGCTGTCGGTGGCGGCGCAACCGGTGCTGGACGCGCTGCGCGACACCCTGCACGAGTCCTGCTCGCTGGGCGTGCTCGACGGCGACGACCTGCTGTACGTGGCGCGTGCGGAAACCGTGCGGATCATGTCGATCGGCCTGCGCGCCGGCAGCCGCCTGCCGGCGTACTGCACCTCGATGGGCCGGGTGCTGCTGGCGGCGCAGCCGGGCGACACCTTGAACAGCTACCTGGAGCGCAATCCGCTGCGCCCGCGCACCGAACGCACCGTCACCGACCGCGCGCAGTTCCAGGCCCTGCTCGAGCGCGTGCAGCGCGACGGCTACGCGGTGGTGGACCAGGAACTGGAGATCGGCCTGCGCTCGGTGGCGGTGCCGGTGCGCAACCGCCAGGACCGCGTGGTCGCCGCGCTCAACGTCGGCAGCTCGGTGGCGCGGATGACCCTGGGCAGCCTGCAGAGCACGGTGCTGCCGGCGCTACGGCATGCGGCGCAGCAGTTGAGCCGCGTGCTGGACTGACCCGCATCCGCCCCTGCGGGGCACCTTTCCCTCCGACGAAACAAGGGATAAGCCCCTCTCCCCTCGGGAGAGGGGTTGGGGTGAGGGTCCGGCGCGCGAAGCGCCGCGCGGATCCGGCTTGCGCGAGGCACCGTCGCAGGACCTACAGCAGGCACACTTCGTCCCGTGCACGACGCGATCGGCGCTCAACCGTGGGCCGCCACCATCCTCTGCCGCGACAGCAGCGCCGCGCTCAGTCCGCAGCGTTCGCGCCGCCCTCAGCCGCCTGCTCGGCCAGGATCGGCGCGGCCAGGGCGAAGGCGTGGTTGGCCGCGGGCACACCGCAATAGATCGCCGCCTGCAGCAGCACTTCCTTGATTTCGTCGGCGCTGACGCCGTTGTTGCGCGCGGCGCGCACGTGCAGCTTGAACTCCTCGTCGTGGCCGCGCGCCACCATCATCGCCAGGGTCAGCAGCGAGCGCGTGTGCCGCGGCAGGCCCTCGCGGGTCCACACCGTGCCCCAGGCGGTACGGGTGATGAACTCCTGGAATTCCTCGGTGAACGGCGTGCGCGCGGCCAGCGAGCGGTCGACGTGGGCATCGCCGAGCACCGCGCGGCGCACCTGCAGGCCGGCGGCGTAGCGTTCGTTCTCGTCCATCGGGGCGACTCCTGAAACGTAGGGAAAAGCGGGCGTTGGCTACTGCAGCAGGAAGCGCAGCAGCGCGTCGTTGAAGGCGTGCGGCGACTCGACGTTGCACAGGTGGCGGCCGTGCACCTCGGCCTCCTCGCCCTGCGCCACCTGCGCGGCGATGGCCTGCAGATCGGCCGGCGGACACACCGGATCGTCGTGCCCGGCCACGGCCAGCACCGGCACGCCGATCTCGCCCAGGCGCGCGCGGAAGTCGGCCTCGGCCAGCGCCTGGCAGCAGCCGATGTAGGCCTGCGCATCGGTGGCGCGGAAGCTGTCCAGGATCGCCTCGACGGTGGCTGGCTGCGCCTCGGCGAAGGCCGCGGTGAACCAGCGCGTGCGGGTGCCGTCGCACAGCGGCGCCAGGCCCTCGGCGCGCACCTGCTCGATGCGCGCCTGCCAGCTCTCGGCGCTGCCGATTTTGGCCGCGGTGGCGCACAGGGTGAGGCTGAGCAGGCGCTCGCCCGCGTGCAGGCCCAGCCACTGCCCGGTCAGCCCGCCGATCGACAGGCCGCAGAAATGACTGCGCTCGATCGACAGCGAATCCCAGAGCGCCACCACGTCGCCGCCAAGGTCGGCGATGGCATAGGGCGCCGGCGGGGTGGTGGACGCGCCATGGCCGCGACGGTCGTAGCGCAGCACGCGGAAATGCGGCGAAAGCGCGGCGATCTGCGCGTCCCACATGTGCAGGTCGGTGCCGAGCGAGTTGCACAGGGTCAGCCACGGACGGCCTTCGCTGCCGTCGATGCGGTAATGCAGACGATGCGTGGGCAGGTCGAGGATGGGCATGGGCGGCGCTCGCAGGGAAAGTGGAAGGGGCCGTCGCGGCACGGAACCGCGCGACACCGGCAAGTCTAGAACGTGGCGCCGACGCTGCGGCAGACAGGCACGGCGCGACGGCTCACGCGGGCGCCTGCGCGGCGAGCACGCGCTCGATCCACACCGCGGCCATGCCGCGCCAGCTGTCGCTGGCGAACAGCGCATCCAGTTGCGCCGGCGCCAGCACCGCGGTCACCTGCGGCTCCTCGGCCAGCACCACGCGCAGGTGCTGCTGCGTGGCCAGCGCGCGGCGCACCGCGGTTTCCACCAGCGCGTGCGCGGCAGCCTTGCCCAGGTGCGCGGCCAGGGTCACCGCCACCGCCTCGGCGTAGAGCAGGCCGCCATGGCTGTCCAGATGCGCGGCCATGCGCGCGCGGTCCAGCTCCAGGCCCTCGACCAGCACCCGCACCTGGGCCAGGCTGCCGGCGCTCAGGCGCACCAGTTCCGGCAAGGTTTCCCATTCGGCATGCCAGCCGCCGACGGCGCGCTCGTGTTCCTGCGGCAGCGCCGCGAACAAGGTCGCCAGCAAGCCCGGCGCGCGCGTGGCCGCGGCGATCGCGACCACGCAGCCGACCGGATTGCGCTTGTGCGGCATCGCCGAGGAGCCGCCCTTGCCCGCCGCGGCCGGCTCGAACGCCTCGGCCACTTCCGACTGCATCAGCAACGCGACGTCGCGGCCGATCTTGCCGAGGCTGCCGGCGAGCAGCGCGAACGCCGCGCCGATCTCGCCGATACGATCGCGCGCCGCGTGCCAGGGCAGCGCCGGCAACGGCAGCCGCAATTCCTCGGCCAACGCCTCGGCCACGGCCAGGCCCTGCGACTGCAGCGCAGCCAGAGTGCCGGCGGCACCGCCGAACTGCAGCACCAGGGCGTCCTCGCGCAGCGCCTGCAGGCGTCGGCGGCTGCGCTGCAGCGCGTCCAGCCAGCCGGCAGCCTTCAGTCCGAAGGTCACCGGCACCGCCTGCTGCAACAGGGTGCGCCCGGGCAGGCCGGTGTCGCGCTCGCGCTGCGCCAATGCCGCCAGCGCCGTGCACAGCGCGTCCAATTGCGTTTCAACACGGTCGAGCGCGGCACGCAGTTGCAGCACCGCGCCGCTGTCGATGATGTCCTGACTGGTCGCGCCCCAGTGCACCCAGCGCGCGGCGTCTTCATCGGCGGCGGCGACCTGCGCGGTGAGCGCCTTGACCAAGGGGATCGCCGGATTGCCGGCCAACGCGGTGGCGGCGGCCAGCGCCGGCAGGTCGTAGCGCGCGGCATCGCAGGCGGCGGCGATCGGCGCCGCTGCGTCGGCCGGGATCACGCCGCAGCGTGCCTGCGCGCGCGCCAGCGCCGCTTCCACGTCGAGCATGGCCTGCAGGCGCGCGCGGTCGTCGAACAGCGCATCGACGGCCGGATCGCCGAACAGCGGACGCAACAGGGACTCGGAGACGCTCATCGGTTCGTAGGCGGTGGAGAGATCATGCAGCGTAACCGCTGCAGCCTGTGCGGGATGTCGCTGCGCTCAGTAGCGGAAGAACACAGTCTCGTGCTCCCCCTGCATGCGCACGTCCCACTGGTAGCGATTGGGCGCCAGCGGTTGCGCGACCAGGGTCGCGCGGCGCTCGGCCGGCACCTGCGCCAGGATCGCGTCGCCGTCCAGGTCGTCGTCGCCGAAGTACAGCCGGGTCGGTGCGGCGCGCAGCAGGCCGCGCATGAACACCAGCACCACCAGGTGCGGCGCCTGCAGGCCCTTGGGCCCGGCGACGCGGCCGGGCTTGACCGTGCGGAAGGCGAAGCGGCCCTGCGCGTCGGTCGGTACCCGGCCCCAGCCATGGAAGGCCGGATCGTGTTCGCCGCGGCGCGGATCGGCGGCATGGTCGTAGATGCCGGCGGCATCGGCCTGCCAGATCTCCAGCAGCGCATCGCCAACCGGCACGCCGTGGCCGTCGAACACGCTGCCCGCGATCTCCACGTGGGTGCCCTGCGCCTGCGCCGGCGCGATCTCGGTGCGGTACAGCGGCTCCAGCCCGATCCGGTAGTAGGGGCCGACCGTCTGCGAAGGGGTTGCCTGGAAACTCATCGCCTCACTCCCAAGGGGTCTGCTTGCGTCCGCGCAGGACGATGTCGAAACGGTAGCCCAGCGCGAACTCGTTGGCGGTGGTCTCCCAGTCGAACGCGGAGACCATGCGCTCGCGCGCCTTCGGGTCCTCCACGCAGTTGAAGATCGGGTCGAACGCCAGCAACGGATCGCCGGGGAAGTACATCTGCGTGACCAGGCGCTGGCCGATGCCGTCGCCGTGCAGCGAGAAGTGGATGTGCGCCGGGCGCCAGGCGTTGTAGTGGTTGCGCCACGGATAGGCGCCGGGCTTGATGGTGGTGAAGCGGTAGCGGCCGTGGTCGTCGGTCAGCACCTGGCCGGTGCCGGTGAAGTTGGGATCCAGCGGCGCGTCGTGCTGGTCGCCGGCGTGCAGGTAGCGGCCGGCGGCGTTGCACTGCCACACCTCGACCACGCTGTTGCGCACCGGCTTGCCGTTCTCGTCGAGCAGGCGCCCGCTGACGATGATGCGCTCGCCCAGCGGCGCGCCGGGGAAGCCGGCGGTGAGATCGGCGGCATGCTCGCCGAGGGTGGTGCGGTCCAGGGTCGGGCCGGTGGCTTCGGACAACGTCAGCGGGATCGCGATCGGATCGCGGGTCGGGCCGCGCGCGCCGGTGGAGGCGTAGGGCGGGTGCAGGTAGGCCGGCTGCGTCCCGGGGTACGGGCGGCGATAGCCGAGCAGGGGATCGATGGGGGTGTCGTCGCGCATCGTGCGGTCTCGCTGGCTCCACGCGGAGCCGGTTGGCTGGAAGGATGATGCAGGCGTGCGGGGCGC
>NZ_AQOI01000118.1:0-10476 GCF_000364665.1 Xanthomonas sp. SHU 199 | reverse complement strand
CGATGGGGCGAGCGGCTACAGCCGCTCGATCGCCAGCGCCACGCCCTGGCCGACGCCGATGCACATGGTCGCCAGGCCGCGGCGACCACCGCTGGCCTCGAGCTGGCGCAGCAGGGTCAGGGCGAGGCGCGCACCGCTCATGCCCAGCGGATGACCGAGCGCGATCGCGCCGCCGTTGGCGTTGACGTGCGCGGCATCGTCGGCGACGCCGAGTTCGCGCAGGCAGGCCAGGCCCTGCGCGGCGAAGGCTTCGTTGAGTTCGATCGCATCGAAGTCGCCGATGGACAGCCCCAGCCGTGCCAGCAGCTTGCGCGTGGCCGGCACCGGGCCGATGCCCATGTAGGCCGGCTCCACGCCGGCGCTGGCGAAGCCCAGCACGCGTGCGCGCGGGGTCAGGCCCAGCGCCTGCACCTGCGCGTCGCTGGCCAGCAGCAGCGCGGCGGCGCCGTCGTTGATGCCCGAGGCGTTGCCGGCGGTGACCGTGCCGGGCTGGCGGAAGATCGGCTTGAGCCTGGCCAGCGCATCGAGGGTGGTGTCGGCGCGCGGATGCTCGTCGACGCTGACCTCGACGGTCTCGCCGCGCTTCCTGCCCGGGGCGGTCACCGGCACGATCTCGCCGTCGAAGAAACCGGCCGCCTGCGCGGCGGCGGTGCGCTGCTGGCTGCGCAGGGCGAAGGCGTCCTGGTCCTCGCGCGAGATGCCGTAGCGTGCGGCCACGTTCTCGGCGGTCTCGCCCATCAGCTCCACCCCATACAGTTGCTGCAGCTTCGGATTGACGAAGCGCCAGCCCATGGTGGTGTCTTCGAGCTGCTGGTTGCGGGCGAAGGCGCTGTCGGCCTTGCCCATCACCCACGGCGCGCGCGACATCGACTCGACGCCGCCGGCGATGGCCAGTCCCAGCTCGCCGGCGCGGATGCCGCGCGCGACGGTGCCGATGGCATCCAGGCCGGAGCCGCACAGGCGGTTGACCGTGCTGCCCGGCACGCTGAACGGCAGGCCCGCCAGCAGCAGGCTCATGCGCGCGACGTTGCGGTTGTCCTCGCCGGCCTGGTTGGCGCAACCCAGGTAGACGTCGTCGAGTTGCGCCGGATCCAACTGCGGCTGCCGCGCCAGCAGCGCCTGCAACGGCACCGCACCGAGGTCGTCCGCGCGCACCCCGGCCAGGGCGCCGCCGTAGCGGCCGATCGGCGTGCGGATGCCGTCGATGATGTAGGCCTCGTTCATGCCGCCTCCGTGGAATCGGCCAGGGTCAGCGCCAGCCCGGTGGCCTGGCGCAGGTCGTCCAGGCTCACGCCTTCGACCAGTTCGAGCACGCGCGCGCCATCCGGCCCCAGCGCGAACACGCCCAGGTCGGTGTACACCCGCGACACGCAGCGCAGCCCGGTCAACGGATAGCTGCAGGCGTTCACCAGCTTGGGCTCGCCGCGCTTGGTCAGCAGTTCCATCATCACGTAGACCTGCTTGGCGCCGATCGCCAGATCCATCGCGCCGCCGACCGCCGGGATCGCATCGGCCGCGCCGGTGCTCCAGTTGGCCAGGTCGCCGTGCACCGACACCTGGAACGCGCCGAGCACGCACACGTCCAGGCGCCCGCTGCGCATCATCGCGAACGAGTCGGCGTGGTGGAAATAGCAGCCCCCGGTCAGCAGCGTCACCGGCTGCTTGCCGGCGTTGATCAGGTCCAGGTCCTCCTGCCCCGGCGGCGGCGCCGGCCCCATGCCGAGCAGGCCGTTCTCGCTGTGCAGGAAGATCTCCTTGTCCGCCGGCAGGAAGTTGGCCACCGCGGTCGGCAGGCCGATGCCCAGGTTGACGTAGGCGCCCTCGGGGATGTCGCGCGCCACCCGTGCGGCCAGCGCGTTGCGGTCGATGCCGCGCCCGTTCAGTGCGTGCATGCGCCCTCCTGTGCGGTGGCCACCGCCACCACCCGTTGCACGAAGATGCCCGGGGTCACCACCGCTTCCGGATCCAACGCGCCCAGCTCCACCACCTGTTCCACCTGCACGATCGCGCAGGTCGCGGCCATCGCCATCAGCGGGCCGAAGTTGCGCGCGGTCTTGCGGTACACCAGGTTGCCCCAGCGGTCGCCGTGGTGCGCCTTGATCAGCGCGAAATCGGCGCGGATCGGATACTCCAGCACGTAGTGGCGGCCGTCGATCTCGCGGGTCTCCTTGCCGGCGGCCAGCTCGGTGCCGTAGCCGGTCGGGGTGAAGATCGCACCTAGGCCGTTGCCGGCCGCGTGGATGCGCGCGGCCAGGTTGCCCTGCGGCACCAGCTCCAGTTCCAGCTCGCCGGCGCGGTAGGCCGCGTCGAAGTGCTGCGAGTCGCTCTGCCGCGGGAACGAGCACACGATCTTGCGCACGCGCTTGTGCTTGATCAGCGCGGCCAGCCCGGTCTCGCCGTTGCCGGCGTTGTTGTTGACGATGGTCAGCTCGCGCGCGCCCTGCGCGATCAACGCATCGATCAGCGCATCGGGCATGCCCGCAGTACCGAAGCCGCCGATCATCACCGTGGCGCCATCGTGGATGTCGGCCACTGCGTCGGCGCACGAAGCCAGGGTCTTGTCGATCATCGGCGCCGCTCCACCGTCGCCGGCCGCGGGCGCAGCGCGCGTCGGCGCAAGCGCATTACAAGGTCTGCCACGACATCCTCCTCCAGGTCGCTCCGGGAGGCCACGTTAGGCCGGCACTGACGGGCGGTCAATCCGATTATCGGATGCATTGTTCGATAAACGAACAATTTAACGATGCGGCAACGGCACGCCGACCCATCCCTATTGTATACATTCGGCCATCGCCGCATCTCGGGCGATGGCGTGAAGGCAGCGCCCGCTCGCCCTCCGCCCGCAACACGCAAGGATCTTCCCCAGCCTGTTGTATACACAATCGAGGTCGCCGCCATGCAGTCGTCCGCTCCGGCATTTCCACTCAATGCCTGGTACGCCATCGCCTGGGATCACGAGGTCAAGCACGCGCTGCTGCCGCGCAAGGTGTGCAACTTGGACATCGTGCTGTACCGCACCAGCAGCGGCCGCGTCGCCGCGCTCGAGGACGCCTGCTGGCATCGGCTGGTGCCGTTGTCGATGGGCCGGCTGCGCGGCGACGACGTGGTCTGCGGCTACCACGGCCTGGTCTACGACGCGAACGGGCGCTGCGTGCACATGCCCTCGCAGGACACGATCAACCCTTCCGCCTGCGTGCGCCGCTTCCCCACCGTGGAGCGGCACCGCTACGTCTGGGTGTGGCCGGGCGACGCGGCGCTGGCCGACCCCGCGCTGGTGCCGGACCTGCACTGGAACGACGACCCGGCCTGGGCCGGCGACGGCCGCACCATCCACGTCAAGTGCGACTACCGGCTGGTGCTGGACAACCTGATGGACCTGACCCACGAGACCTTCGTGCATGGCTCCAGCATCGGCCAGGACGAGGTCGCCGAGGCGCCGTTCGACGTGGTCCACGGCGAACGCAGCACGGTGGTCTCGCGCTGGATGCTGGACATCGACCCGCCGCCGTTCTGGGCCTGGCAGATCGAACATGCGCACGGCTACCGCGGCAAGGTCGACCGCTGGCAGATCATCCGCTTCGAGGCGCCCTGCACCATCGCCATCGATGTGGGCGTGGCGGTGGCCGGCAGCGGCGCGCCGCAGGGCGACCGCTCGCGCGGGGTCAACGGCTACGTGCTCAACACCATCACCCCGGAAACCGATCGCACCTGCCATTACTTCTGGGCGTTCGCGCGCAACCATTCGTTGCACGAGCAGTCGATCACCACGCGCCTGCGCGACGGCGTCAGCGGTGTGTTCGGCGAGGACGAGCTGATCCTGGAAGCGCAGCAGCGCGCCATCGACGCGCATCCGGACCACGTGTTCTACAACCTCAACGTCGATGCCGGCGGCATGTGGGCGCGGCGGCTGATCGAGCGCATGGTCGCCGCCGAGCAGCGCAACCAGGACCTGCAGCTGCGCATGGTCGGATGAACCGCCGCCAGGATCCCGGAGCCACTGCCATGTCCGCCGCGCATCCATTCCGCTCCAGCGCCGCACAGACCACCCGCGCCCTGCTGGAAGTGCGCGAGCTGATCCTGGCCGGCGAACTGGCCGCCGGCGAACGCCTGTCCGAGGTCGCCCTGGTGGAGCGCCTGGGCGTCTCGCGCACGCCGGTGCGCGCCGCCCTGCAGCGACTGGCCGAGGAAGGCCTGGTGCAGCCGCTGCGTGGCGGCGGCTACGCGGTGCAGGCGTTCGACGAGGCCGATGTGGACGACGCCATCGAACTGCGCGGCACCCTGGAAGGGCTGGCCGCGCGCCGCGCGGCCGAGCGCGGTGCCGAGCCGGCCTTGCTGGCGCGGGCGCAGGCGTTGCTGGCGCAGATCGACGCCGTCCTGGCGGCGCGACCGCTGAGCGAGGAGGCCTTCGCCCGCTATGTCGATTGCAACGCGCAATGGCATGCCCTGTTGTTCGAGATGGCCGGCAGTGCGCTGCTCTCACGCGAGTTGGCGCGCGTCGCGCAGTTGCCGTTCGCCTCGCCGAGCAGCTTCGTGCTCGAACGCGGCCAGGCCGCCACCGTGCTGTCGATCGCGCAGGACCAGCACCGTCAGGTGCTGGACGCGATCGTGCGCCGCGAAGGCGCGCGCGCCGAAGCGCTGATGCGCGAACACGCGCGGCTGGCGCAGCGCAACGCCCACCACGCCCTGCACGACCAGAACGCGCTGGGCCAGATCCCCGGCAGCCGTCTGCTGCGGCGCCGCCCACCCGCCTGATCGCGGCGCACAGACGCCCGTCTCCCCTTCCCGCCTGCCGGACCCCGCCATGCGCAAAGACACCCAGTGGACCACCGCCCGCGTCGTCGCCGTCGCCACGCCGTGCCAGGACGTGCGCGAGATCGTCCTCGATCCCGGTCGCGCCAGCCGCCCCTTTAGCGTGGGCAGCCACCTCGACGTGCGCGTGCGCATCGGCGAGGCCTGGCACGAGCGCTCCTACTCGCTGGTCGGCGAGCCCGCCGCAGACGGCCACTACCGCATCGCGGTGCGCGCGGTGCCAGGTAGCCGCGGCGGGTCGCGCGCGATGTGGACGCTGGCGCCAGGCGACCCACTGGAGATTTCCTCGCCCAACAACCACTTCGCGCTGGACGAGACCGCCGAGCACATCGTGCTGGTCGCCGGCGGCATCGGCATCACCCCGATCCTGGGCATGGCGCAACGGCTGGCGCGCGGGCGCATCCCGTTCCAGGTGCTCTACGCCGGCCGCAGCGGCGCCAGCATGGCCTATATGGAGCATCTGCAGGACCTGCTGGGCGAGCGCCTGCAGTTGTTCTGCCCGGAGCATCTGGGTCAGCTCGAGCTGGCCGCGCAGATCGCGCAATGGCCGCGCAATGCCGACGTCTACGCCTGCGGCCCGCTGCCGCTGCTGGACGAACTGCGGCAACGCTGGCGCGACGACGGCCGCGCCCGCGCGCGCCTGCACTTCGAGACCTTCGGCAACAGCGGCAACGCACCGGCGCAGCCGTTCGTGGTGCAGGTGCCGGCGCTGGGCAAGACCGTGCAGGTCGCCGAGAACGAGTCGTTGCTGGATGCGCTGAGCGCGGCCGGCGTGGAAGTCATGGCCGACTGCCGCCGCGGCGAATGCGGCCTGTGCGTGGTCGAGGTGCTGGACGCGGCCGCCCCGCTGGACCACCGCGACGTGTTCCTCAGCGACGAACAGCGCCACAGCAACCGCAAGCTGTGCGCCTGCGTCTCGCGCGCGCTCGGCGGCAGCGTCAGCATCGACACCGGCTACCGCGCCGACGCGTTCTGACGCCTGCGCGCATTCCCCTCGCAGCGCGCAGGCGTCGTCCACGCGGTTGGACGGCGCCTGCCAGTGATCAACGCACGCGACGCGACCTCACTTGGTCGCCGCGTCCCAATGCTCCTGGATCTTGCCGTTCTGGATACGGAACATGTCGAACCAGGTGGTGGTGTAGGTCTTGCTGGCATCCTTGGGATCGGGCAGCGTGCGCACCGACACCAGGGTCACGTAGTCGCCCTCGGCCAGGATCGCCACCAGCGGCAACTGCACCCGCGGCTGGATCGGCGTCGGCTTGACGAAGGAGGTCAGGAACGCCAGGAACGCGTCGCGGCCGTTGGCCACGTTCGGGTTGTGCTGGATGTAGTCCTTGGCCATGTACATCGGCGCATATTCGGTGTGCCCGGCTTCGAACACGATGCGCCAGAAGTCGTAGACCAGGCGCTTGTTGGCGCTGGTACGCCAGTCCTCGCCGTGCAGCAACTGCGCGTGGTTGGGATTGGCGGTGACCGCGGTCTGCGCGAACGCGGACGCGACCGGGAGCGCAAGCAGCAGCGCCAGCAGACAGGCCTGAAAACGGATCTTCATGGAAGACTCTCCGATGGGGGAACAGGGGGAATGCGCAGTGCCGCTGCGCTGCCGCGATGCGCGGCAACGTTGGCACCGACGCGGCTGCAGCGTAGCAACGCGACGTGCCTGCGCGAGGCAGGAAATCGCGAAAAGCACGCGGATTTACCGGCTTTTTTCCTGGTCTGGGAGAATCGCCACAGTTACCTCGACCTCAGAAATGGCGCAGTAACACGCACCTAAAGGTTCGCGTGCAGTGCATGGCGCCGCGATGTGTTGGCGCTCTGCACCGTCATCCATCGGCGCGCTTGATCCCCGTCATCGATCACAATGATCGACGACTCTCATGTCGAGGGTGGGGATTCGGAATTCGGGATTGGAAGAACGCGGAGAAGGACACCATCGACGTGCGCAGGGGAACCGGGACGCGGCTTTACGAATCCCCAATCCCGACTCCCCAATCCCCCCGCTAAAGCGCCAACGGCAATCCCGCATAGTTCTCGGCGATGGTGGCGCGGCCCGCAGCGCTTCCAAGCAGATAATCCAGTTCCGCATCGTGCAGGCGGCGGCTGAACGCGTCCTCGTCCGGGAAGCGATGCAGCATCGTGGTCATCCACCAGGAAAAGCGCTCGGCCTTCCACACGCGCTGCAGGGCCAGTTCCGAATAGCGCTGCAGCGGCGCGTCACTGCGCTCCTGCTGCGCCTGCGCGAACAGGTGCGCGAGCAGGCCGACGTCGCCGGCAGCGAGGTTCAGGCCCTTGGCGCCGGTCGGCGGCACGATGTGTGCGGCATCGCCGGCCAGGAACAGGCGGCCGTACTGCATCGGCTCGGCGACATAGCTGCGCAGCGGCGCGATGCTTTTCTCCAGCGACGGACCGGTGACCAGCGCCTGCGCCACGTCGTCGGGAAGACGCCGACGCAGCTCGTCCCAGAAGCGATCGTCCGACCAGTCCTCCACCCGCTCGTCCGCCGGCACCTGCACGTAGTAGCGGGTGCGGGTGGGAGAACGCATGCTGCACAGCGCGAAACCACGCGCATTGCGCGCATAGATCAGTTCGTCGGCCACCGGTGGGGTGTCGGCCAGCACGCCTAGCCAGCCGAACGGATAGATCCGTTCGTACACGCGCAGCACCTCGGCCGGAATCGCGCGGCGGCTGACCCCGTGGAAGCCGTCGCAGCCGACCACGTAGTCGCAATCCAGGCGCTGCGTGACGCCATCCTGCACGAAGCTCAGCCACGGCTGCAGCCCGGCGATGTCGTGCAACTGCACATCCTCGACGGAATAGAGAGTGGCGGCGCCGGCAGCGCGGCGTGCGTCCATCAGGTCGCGGGTCACTTCGGTCTGGCCGTAGACGGTGACCGCACGGCCACCGGTCGCCGCACTCAGTTCGATGCGTTCGCGGCGCTGCTCCAGCGCCAGTTCGAAGCCGTGGTGGACGATGCCTTCGCGCTGCATGCGCGCGCCCGCACCGGCGGCGCACAGCAGGTCGGCGGTGCCCTGCTCCAGCACGCCGGCGCGAATGCGCGACAGCACGTGTTCCGGCGTCTGCCGCTCGACGATGACGGTGTCGATGCCGTGGCCGTGCAGCAACTGCCCGAGCAGCAGCCCGGCCGGGCCGGCGCCGACGATGGCGACCTGGGTACGCATACGTCCTCCGAAGGATGGGACAGACCCACAGTGTTCCGGTTGCGGCGTGCCGAGGACATGGATCATCGCGACCGATTCCGGTACTTTTCGCCGATGCCCCGCACTGCCTCCGCCGCTGTCGCATCGCCCGCCATGGTCCCGGCGTTTCGCCTGTACGGCGAGACCGGCGACAGAGGGACATCGGACCTGTTGCACTGGGAATCCATTGCCGCGCGCAGCCGCCTGCACGACTGGCATATCCGCCCGCACCGCCACGGCGATCTGCTGCAACTGCTGTATCTGCAACGCGGCAGCGCCGGCCTGCACTTGGACGGAACGCAGCAGCGCCTGCGCGGGCCATGCCTGCTGCTGTTGCCGCCGCTGTGCGTGCACGGCTTCCGTTTCCAGCGCAACGTGCGCGGCCATGTCGTGACCGTGTCGGCGCCGCTGCGGCAGCGCCTGGCGGCGCAATGGCCGAATCTGGACGAAGCGCTGGCGCGGCCGCTGTGCCTACCCGCGGGCGATCAGCAAGCGATGCTGGACGCCTGCTTCGCCGCCATCGCCGCCGAACACACACAGCACCGCCCCGGCCGCGAGCCGATGCTGCAGGCGCTGGTCACGCAGGCCTTGCTGTGGGCGGCGCGCGGCGCGCTGGCGGATGCCCATCGCGATCCGCACGATGCCGACCGCGGTGCGCGCCACGTGCGCGCCTATACCGCGCTGATCGACGCGCATTACCGGGAACATTGGCCGCTGGCCCGCTATGCCGACCGGCTCGGGCTGAGCCGCAGCCATCTCAACGCGCTATGCCGGCGCCTGGCCGGTGCTTCGGCGCTGGAACTGTTGCAACGCCGGATCATGCTCGAGGCGCGGCGCAGCCTGGTCTACACCACCTTGACCGTGCAGCAGCTCGCGGAAGTCCTGGGCTATGCCGATGCGGCGTATTTCAGCCGCTGCTTCCGCCGGCATGCGGGGTGTTCGCCGATCCAGTTCCGGCAGCGCGCGCAGGGGTGACACGACCCGCAGCCAGTACGGAGATCGCGGTGCGGTCGCTTTACTGTGGGAGGGACTTCAGTCCCGACACGTGATCGATGATCGACCAGTCCCGCTTCGTTCGTCGCGGCTGAAATGGCGAGTCACCGCAGAAGCGTCGGGACTGAAGTCCCTCCCACAATGCAGTGTCGGCGCCGGTGCCGGTGCCAGGGCCTTATTGGCCGCGCGTAGCTCAACACGCACGCAACGGAACAATCATCTCTCCCGCAATCAATGCATCCACGAGCACAACCGGGCGCCACATCGACGCCCGGCGACTTGTCCTCAGAACGGATACTGCGGCGCGCTGTCCTGGATCGTCACCCACTGCCAGTGCGTGTACTGGCCCCAGTCGGCCGGGCCGCCCATGCTGGTGCCGTTGCCGGAGGCACCGGTGCCGCCGAACGGATTGGTGACTTCGTCGGCCACGGTCTGGTCGTTGATGTGCAGCAGGCCGGTGTGCAGGCGTTCGCCCAGCGCCATCGCGCGACCAACCGACGCCGACAGGATGCCGGCCGACAGGCCGTACTCGGTCTGGTTGGCCAGCGCCACCGCCTCGTCGTCGCTGTCGAACGCAATCACGTTGGCGACCGGGCCGAACACTTCCTCCTCGAACGCCGGCATGCCCGGCTGCACGTTCGACAACACCGTGGCCGCATAGAACAGGCCCTCGTGGGTGCCGCCGGCCTCGACCACGGCGCCCGCCGCCACCGAGGCATCGACCACGTCCTTGACGTGCTGCAGCTGGCGCTGGTCGATGATCGGACCGAGCGCCACGTGGGCGGTGGCCGGATCGCCAACCGGCAGGTGCCGCGCCTTCTCGGCCAGGCGCCGGGTCAGCTCCGCGGCGATGCTGCGCTGGACCAGCACGCGACCGGTGGCCATGCAGATCTGGCCCTGGTGGAAGTATGCGCCGAAGGCGATCGCCGACACCGCCTTGTCCAGGTCGGCATCCTCGAGCACGATCAACGAGTTCTTGCCGCCCAGTTCCAGCGCGGTCTTCTTCAGGTGCTTGCCGGCCAGTTCGCCGATACGGCGGCCGGCGGCGGTGGAACCGGTGAACGCGATCATCGGCACGCCCGGCGCCTCGACCAGCGCCTGGCCGGCATCCGCGCCGCCTGGCAGCACGTGCAGCAGGCCCTTCGGCAGGCCGGCCTGCTGCAGCACTTCGGCGATGACGAAGCCGCCGGCGTACGGCGTCCGTGGATCCGGCTTGAGCACCACCGCATTGCCGACCGCCAGCGCCGGCGCCACCGAGCGCAGCGACAGCACCAGCGGGAAATTGAACGGCGAGATCACCCCGACCACGCCCAGCGGCAGGCGCCGCGCCAGGCTCAGCCGGCCCGGCGCGGTCGGCAGCACCTGGCCCTGCGCCTGCAGCGGCATCGCCGCGGCCTGCTGCAGCAGCACGATCGCCTCGCGCACCTCGTGCTCGCCCTTGGGCAGGATGCCGCCGGTCTCGCGGGCGATCAGCGCC
>NZ_AQOI01000117.1:0-11777 GCF_000364665.1 Xanthomonas sp. SHU 199 | reverse complement strand
GGACGGCGCCGCAGCCGGCGGCGCCGACTCGGCGTCCAGCGCGGCCTGGGCCGCGCGCTGCTCGGCCTCGGCACGCTCGCGCGCTTCCTGCTCGGCCTTGCGCTTGCGCTCGATTTCCTCGGCGCGCGCGCGATCCTGCTCGGCGAGCTTCTGCTGTTCGGCCAGATTGCGCTGCTTGGATTCCTCCAGCTTGCGCAGGATCTCGGCGCGCTCGTCGTCCACCCGTCCGCCCGCGGACGGCGCCGCACGCTCGGCGGCCAGGTCCTCGGCCGACTTCACGTAGGTGCGCTTCTGCCGGACCTCGACGTTGACCGTGGTCTTGCTGCGCCCGGCGCTGACCGTCACTTCCTGCAGCTTGCGCCGGTTCAGGGTGATCTTCTTCGGCGCGGCCTGGGCCTCTTCCTCGACCGGCTTGTCGGTCTTGCCGTGGGTACGGCGCAGGAAGCCCAGCAGCTTCATCTTTTCGGTGCTGGTGACGACCTGGTCGGGACCGCTGAACTTCATCCCGGCGTCGGCCAGTTGAACCAGCAGTTTCTCGACCGGCGTGTTCACCAGTTCGGCCAGCTTGCGGATGGTGGTTTGCTGCGACATTCGGATCCTATGATCTGGTTGGCGCCCCCTCGCCGCGTGCGAAGGTAGCGCGGATTCTAAGCCCTGATCGGGTCAGGGCGGCATTCATCGCTGACTCATTCGCCGCGCTCCAGGCGGGCGATCTCCTCGGCGCGGGCGGCCAGGATCAGGGCCGCGGCGCGGTCCTTGTCCAGGTCCTCGATGCCGAACTCGAGGATTTCGTCGGCAGCCAGATCCGACAGGTCCTCGCTGGTACGTACGCCATGGCCGGCCAGCGCGTAGGCGGTGGCTTCGTCCATGCCCGGCAGCGACAGCAGGTCCGCCGCCGGCACACCGTCGTCGTCGCTCTCCTCGGCGGCCAGCGCCTCGTTGAGCAGCGCGTCGCGGGCACGCGCGCGCAGTTCCTCGACGATGTCCTCGTCGAAGCCTTCCACCGCCAGCAACTCGCCGACCGGCACGTAGGCGATTTCCTCGACCGAGTTGAAGCCCTCGGCGACCAGGATCGCGGCGATCTCCTCGTCCACTTCCAGCTTGTCCATGAACAGCTGGCGGGCCACGGCCTGCTCGGCCTCGGACTTGGCCGCGACCTGCTCGGCGGTCATCACGTTGAGCTGCCAGCCGGTCAGGCGGCTGGCCAGGCGCACGTTCTGGCCGCCCTTGCCGATCGCCTGGGCCAGGCGGTCTTCCGCCACCGCCAGGTCCATCGAGTGCTTTTCTTCATCGACGATGATCGACTGCACCTCGGCCGGCGCCATCGCGTTGATGACGAAGTTGGCCGGGTTGTCGTTCCACAGCACGATGTCCACGCGCTCGCCGTTGAGCTCGTTGGACACCGCCTGCACGCGCGACCCGCGCATGCCGATGCAGGCGCCGATCGGATCGGTGCGGGTGTCGTGCGCCAGCACCGCGATCTTGGCGCGATCGCCCGGATCGCGTGCGCAGGCCTTGATCTCGACCAGGCCCTGGCCCACTTCCGGCACTTCCAGCTTGAACAGCTCGATCATGAATTCCGGCGCGGCGCGGCTGATGAACAGTTGCGGGCCGCGCGGCTCCGAACGCACTTCGGCCAGGTAGCCGCGGACGCGGTCGCCGGCGCGCAGCACGTCGCGCGGGATGCCCTTGTCCTTGGGAATGAAGGCCTCGGCGTTGCCGCCCAGGTCCACGTAGATGTTGCCGCGCTCGGCGCGCTTGACCACACCGGTGACCAGTTCGCCGACGCGATCCTTCCACGCGTCCACCACCTGCTGGCGCTCGGCCTCGCGCACGCGCTGCACGATCACCTGCTTGGCGGCCTGCGCGGCGATGCGGCCGAAGTCCGGATTCTCGATCTGCTCTTCGATGTAGTCGCCGACGTCCACGCCCTCGGCCTCGTCGACCGCGTCCATCAGGCGGATCTGCCGGTCGGGCGATTCCATCACCACATCGTCGGCCACCACTTCCCAGCGCCGGAAGGTTTCGTAGGTGCCGTCCTTGTGGTCGATGGTGACGCGCGTCAGCACGTCCTGGTCGGGGTAGCGCTTCTTCGCCGCCGACGCCAATGCGGCCTCGATCGCGTCGAAGATCACTTCGCGCGGCACGCCCTTTTCGTTGGCCACCGCGTCGACTACCAGCAACAGTTCCTTGCTCATTCTTTCGCTCCGCGCGCAGCCTCGTCGGCCGCCGGTTCGTTGGATGGTTTCTTATTGGATTTTGCGTTCTTGCCGGCCGGCTTCGGGCCCTTGCCCGGCTTGGTCGGCGCCAGACCCAGCGCCGCCCAGTCGGGCATGATCCGCGCCTTGTCGATGTTGTCGAAGTCCACCGCCAGTTCGGCGCCGTCGACCTCGAAGATGATGCGGCCGGCAGCGGCGTCGGCCTGCACGATGCGCCCCTGCAAGCGACGACGGCCCTGCTGCGGCAGCTTCAACACCACCTTGGCCGATTCGCCGAGGTGACGGGAAAACTGTTCGGCGCTGAACAGCGGCCGGTCCACGCCCGGCGAGGACACTTCCAGCGTGTAGTTGCCGCTGATCGGGTCTTCCACGTCCAGTTGTGCCGACACCTCGCGGCTGACCCGCTCGCAATCGTCGATGTTGACGATGCGCTCGGGCTGCTCGGCCAGCGGCACGTCGATGTACAGGCGCAGCGTGGCGCCGCCGGGGGCCGGCAGGTATTCCGCGCCCAGCAGTTCCAGGCCCAACGCGTCCACGGTCGGGCCCAGCAGAGTCGCGATTTCGTTTGCCTTGTCGCTCACAGCCTGCCTTGCATCTGAAAAGGTTGAAAAGTCGATTGCGTGCATTTCCCGGACCCCGGAAACGACAAAGGGCCCTCTGGGCCCCTTGTCCGGTAAAACTCCGGTCACGCTGGATTCCGGTTGCGACGACGGGAACATGCGTCATCGCGAAGCCCAAACTTCCCTGCCGCAGACAACCGATGCACTGGTTGCCGCTGCAGACAAAGATGGTAGCGGGGGCAGGATTTGAACCTGCGACCTTCGGGTTATGAGCCCGACGAGCTGCCAGACTGCTCCACCCCGCAGCAGAAGCGGAATTATGAAGAATCAGTGCGTCGATTGCAAGCCCTGATTTTCATCTCGATGCGGTAGCGACGCTGCCGTTCGAAGGACGCCATGATAACCGCACACGATGGAAAACGAAACAACAATCGCATCGCCGAATGCAAAAACGCCAACGCCGCCTTGCGGCGGCGTTGGCGAAAAACAGCGGGAAAACCGCCCTTTCGCGATCAGGCCAGGTGCGCGAAGGCGCGCTGGCACCACGCCATCAGCGGGCTCCAAGCCAGGCCGAAGGCCAGCAGGCCCAGCGCGTTGACGCCCAGCGCCACGCCCAGCACGCGGTCGTCGTTGGCCGGCAGCGGCGTGCCGACCGGCTCGTCGAAATACATCACCTTGATCACGCGCAGGTAGTAGAACGCGCCGATCACCGCGCACAGCACCGACAGCACCGCCAGGCCGGTCCACCACAGGTTCTGGTCGGGCACCGCGACGACCGCGCCCAGCACCGCCAGCTTGGCCCAGAAGCCCAGGAACGGCGGCACGCCGGCCAGCGAGGCCATGATGCACAGCACCAGCAGCGCCATCCACGGGTTGCGCGCGTTCAGGCCCTTGAAGTCGTCGATGTTCTCGGCCTCGAAGCCCTTGCGCGACAACGCGATGATCGCGCCGAACGAGGCGGTGGACATCACCGCATAGCAGATAGCGTAGAACAGTGCCGCCGCATAGCCGCGCTCGCCGCCGCCGGCCACGCCCAGCAGCAGGAAGCCGATGTGCGAGACCGTGGAATACGCCAGCATGCGCTTGAGATTGCTCTGCGCCACCGCCATCAGGTTGCCGACCACCAGCGACAGCGCCGCCAGGCCGCCGATCACCCAGTGCCACTGCGCCGCCAGCGGGCCCACGCCCACTTCCAGCAGGCGGTAGGCCATGCCGAACGCGGCCAGCTTGGACGCCGAGCTGATGAACAGCGCGATCGGCGCCGGGGCGCCCTGGTAGACGTCCGGCAGCCACATGTGGAACGGCGCCGCGCCGAGCTTGAAGGCGACACCGGCGATCATGAACACCGTGCCGGTGAGCAGCAGCATGTGCTCGCGGCCGTTGCCGATCGCCTCGTGGATGCCGCTCAGGCTCAGCGTGCCGGTGGCGCCGTAGATCAGCGACATGCCGTACAGCAGCAAGCCCGAGGCCAGCGAACCGAGCACGATGTACTTCATCGCCGCTTCGGTGGCCATGCCGTTGTCGCGGTTGGAAGCGACCAGCGCGTAGGAGCACAGCGCCAGCAGTTCCAGGCCCAGGTAGACCATCAGCAGGCTGCCGGCCGAGACCAGGATCATCATGCCGACCGTGGCGAACAGCACCAGCACCGGGATCTCGCCCTGGTACAGCTTGCGCTCGCGCAGGTAGCTCCAGCCGTAGATCAGGGTCAGCGCGCTGAGGCCGACGATCACCGTCTTCATCACGTCGGCGGCGGCATCGCGCACGAACATGCCGTTGAACACCTCGCCCTGCCCGCCCACGCCGGCCAGCAGCATCGCGAACACCGCGACCAGGATCGCCACCGAGACGATGTGGGTCCAGGCCTTGTTGCGCTCGCTGATGAACAGATCGAGCATCAGCAGGAAGAAGGCACCGGCGGTCAGCACCAGCTCGGGCAGCAGGGGCGGCAGGTCGACGGTGGTCAGAGGCAGCAGCGCAGGGGTGGTCATCATCAAATCTCTGGAATCAATACGCTCGACGGCCGCTTACAGCTTGCTGGTGGCGATCTGCGCCGCCAGCTTCGCGATCGAGGGCTCCATCAGGTCGGTCAACGGCTTCGGATACAGGCCCAGGGCGAGCACGCCGAGCGCGAACACGCCCAGCACCAGCGCCTCGCGGCCGTTGATGTCCTTCAGCTCGGCCACGTGCGCATTGGCGACCTCGCCGAAGAACACGCGCTTGTAAAGCCACAGGGTGTAGGCGGCGGTGATCACCAGGGTGGTCGCCGCGCCGAAGGCCAGCAGCGGGTGCGCCTGGAAGCTGGCCATGATGACCATGAACTCGCCGACGAAGCCGCTGGTGCCCGGCAGGCCCGCATTGGCCATGAAGAACAGCATCGCGAAGGTCGCGAACCACGGCATCACGTTGACCACGCCGCCATAGTCGGCGATGCGGCGGGTGTGCATGCGGTCGTACAGCACGCCGACGCAGGAGAACATCGCGCCGGACACGAAGCCGTGCGAGATCATCTGCACCATCGCGCCCTGCAGGCCCAACCGGGCCGCATCGGTGCTGCCGAAGCCGACCAAGGCGAAGGCGACGAAGGTGCCGAGGGTGACGAAGCCCATGTGCGCGATCGACGAGTAGGCGATCAGCTTCTTCATGTCGTCCTGGACCAGGGCGACCAGGCCGACGTAGATCACCGCGATCAGCGACAGCGCGATCACCAGCCACGCCCACTCGTTGCTGGCATCGGGCAGGATCGGCAGGTTGAAGCGCAGGAAGCCGTAACCGCCGATCTTCAACGCGATCGCCGCTAGGATCACCGAGCCGGCGGTCGGCGCTTCCACGTGCGCGTCCGGCAGCCAGGTGTGCACCGGGAACATCGGCACCTTGACCGCGAAGGCGATCAGGAAGGCGAAGAACAGCCAGGTCTGCTCCTTCGAGGTCAGCGACAGCTGGTAGAGGTCGGCGAGCTGGAAGCTGCCGCCCTTCAGGTACAGGTAGATCAACCCGACCAGCATCAGCACCGAACCGAGGAAGGTGTACAGGAAGAACTTGACCGCGGCGTAGATGCGGCGCGGGCCGCCCCAGATGCCGATGATCAGGAACATCGGGATCAGCATCGCCTCGAAGAACACGTAGAACAGCATCGCGTCGGTGGCGGAGAAGATGCCGACGGTGACGCCTTCCAGGATCAGGAACGCGGCCACGTACTGGTTGACGCGCTTGTCGATCGAGGTCCACGCGCCGATCAGCGCCAGCACCGTGACCAGCGTGGTCAGCACGATCAGCGCCACCGCGATGCCGTCGGCGCCGAGGTTGTAGCCGATGTCGTATGCCGGGATCCAGGCATGTGTCTCGACGAACTGCAGCGCGTCGCTGGCGTAGTCGAAACCGGTGAGCAGCGGCAGGCTGAGCGCGAAGGTCAGCAACGCCACCAGCAGCGACGCCCAGCGCGCCGCACGCGCATCACGCAGGGCGAGCACCAGGGCGCCGCCGATGATCGGCAGCCAGATCAGGATGGAGAGTAGAGGCCAGTTCGACACGTGTTCTTATTCCGTACAGGTCAACGCCAGAAATGCATCAGCACGCCCAGCAGGGCAATGAGACCGACGATCATCGCGAAGGCGTAGTGATAGAGGAAACCGGATTGCGTGCGACGCAGCAGATTGGCCGCCAGGTCGATCACGCGTGCGGTGCCGTTGACCATGACGCCGTCCACGACATGCGTATCCACCGCGCGCGACACCTTGCCCAGGCGCACGCCGCCGCCGGCGAAACCGCCGATCCAGAGCTTGTCGAAACCGTACTTGTTCTCGAGGATCCACACCGGCACCGAGAAGGTCTTGCGCGCCTTCGCCGCCAGTTCCGGCTTCCACAGGTACAGGATCCAGGCCAGGGCGAAACCGGCCAGGGTCAGGAAGAACGGCGGCTGGGTCAGGCCGTGCAGGGCGAACGCGACCGGGCCGTGGAACTCCTCGGCCAGCGCGCCGACGGTGTCGCGCGCCGGATCGTAGAAGTCGACGATGCCGGTGAAGAAGCTGACCGCCTGGCCCTTGATCGCCGCCGCGGCATGGTGCCCCGCCCAGTCGGTGCCGAACAGCATCGGGCCGATGGTGAAGAAGCCGATCGCGATCGACGGGATCGCCAGCAGGATCAGCGGCACCGTCACCACCCACGGCGACTCGTGCGGTTCGTTCGCGCCGTGGTGGCCGTGGCCGTGATCGTCGTGTGCGTGATCGTCGTGGGCATGCGCACCGTGGGCGTCGTCATGATGCGCATCGTGGTGCGCACGCGCATCGCGGAAGCGCTCCTGGCCGTGGAAGGTCAGGAACAGCAGGCGGAAGCTGTAGAAGCTGGTGATCAGCACGCCGCCGAGCACGGCCCAGTAGCCGTAGGTCGCGATCCAGCCATGCGAGGTGTGCGCGTGGTGCTGCGCCGCCTCGATGATGGTGTCCTTGGAGTAGAAGCCGGCGAAGAACGGGGTGCCGACCAGCGCCAGGGTGCCGATGACGCTGGTCCAGTAGGTGATCGGCATGTACTTGCGCAGGCCGCCCATCTTGCGCATGTCCTGCTCGTGGTGCATGCCGATGATCACCGAGCCGGCCGCCAGGAACAGCAGCGCCTTGAAGAAGGCGTGGGTCATCAGGTGGAACACCGCGGCCGAGTACGCCGACACGCCCAGCGCCACGGTCATGTAGCCCAGCTGCGACAGCGTCGAGTAGGCGACCACGCGCTTGATGTCGTTCTGCACGATGCCGATCAGGCCGGTGAAGAACGCGGTGGTGGCGCCGACGACCAGCACGAAGTTCAGCGCGGTCTGCGACAGCTCGAACAGCGGCGACATGCGCGCCACCATGAAGATGCCGGCGGTGACCATGGTCGCGGCGTGGATCAGTGCCGAGATCGGGGTCGGGCCTTCCATCGAGTCCGGCAGCCACACGTGCAGCGGCACCTGCGCCGACTTGCCCATGGCGCCGATGAACAGGCACACGCAGATGATGGTGGAGACGTTCCAGGCATGACCCTGGAACAGCTGCACCTGGGCCAGACCGCCGGCGGCATCGCTGCCCAGCACCGCGGTGGCGTTGGCGAACACGCTGGCGTAGTCCAGCGTGCCGAACCACAGCAGCACGCCGGCGATGCCGAGGATGAAACCGAAGTCGCCGACGCGATTGACCAGGAACGCCTTCATGTTGGCGAACACCGCGGTCGGGCGCTTGAACCAGAAGCCGATCAGCAGGTAAGACACCAGGCCCACCGCTTCCCAGCCGAAGAACAGCTGCAGGAAGTTGTTGCTCATCACCAGGCTCAGCATCGAGAAGGTGAACAGCGAGATGTAGCTGAAGAAGCGCTGGTAGCCCGGATCGTCGGCCATGTAGCCGATGGTGTAGATGTGCACCAGCAGCGACACGAAGGTCACCACCACCATCATCATCGCGGTCAGGCGGTCGACCATGAAGCCGACGTGGGCCGAATAGTGGCCGACCTCGAAGAAGGTGTAGAGGTTCTGGTTGAACGGCGAGGCGCCCTGCCCGACCAGCTGGTACAGGGTCCAGCACGACAGCGCGCAGCTGACCGCCACGCCGAGGATGGTGGCGAACTGCGCGCCCTTGCGGCCGACCTGACGGCCGAACAGGCCGGCAATGATGCTGCCGACCAGCGGGGCCAGCACCACCGCGATCAGCAGACTCTTGGAGAGCGTAATTTCCATCTGCAGGTCAGCCCTTCAGCGAATCGACTTCGGCCACATTGATCGTGTGGCGGGTACGGAACAGCGTCACCAGGATCGCGAGGCCGATGGCGGCTTCGGCCGCGGCCACGGTCAGGATGAAGAACACGAACAACTGGCCGGCGGCGTCGCCGAGCTCGCGCGAGAAGGCGACGAAGTTGATGTTGACCGACAGCAGCATCAGCTCGATCGACATCAGCAGCACGATGACGTTCTTGCGATTGAGGAAAATGCCGGCCAGGGCGATGCAGAACAGCACCGCGCCGAGCGCCAGCAGATGGCCTAGGGAGATCATGGCTGGCCCTCCTGCGATGCCGGCGGAGTGTGGAGCGTGGGCTTTTCGGCGGCCATCTTGACCATGCGCAGACGGTCGCCGGCCTTGACCCGCGACTGGTCGCCCGGGTTCTGGGTCTTGATGCCGGTGCGCTTGCGCAGGGTCAGCATCACGGCGGCCACGACCGCCACGGTCAGGATGATCGCGGCGAACTCGAACGGCAGCAGGAACTGGGTGAACAGGGTCTTGGCCAGCCAGGTGATGTTGGAGGTGTCGGCGGCCTGCGCCGCGGCGTTGTCGGCCGGGAACGGCGCCGCGCTGCGCGCCTTCACGCCGATCAGGGTGACCATCTGCACCAGCATCGCCACTGCCACCACCAGGCCCACCGGCAGGTAGCGCACCCAGCCTTCGCGCATGCGGGCGGTGTCGATGTCCAGCATCATCACCACGAACAGGAACAGCACCATCACCGCGCCGACGTAGACCAGCACCAGGGTCACGCCGAGGAACTCGGCGCCCACCAGCAGCCACACGCAGGCGATGGAGAAGAACGTCAGGATCAGGCACAGCACCGCGTACACGGGGTTGCGCACGCTGATCACCGCGCCGGCGGCAACCGCGGCGATGGTGGCGAAGATCCAGAAAGCGATATTGACCCAATCCATTTCGGAACCTCAGCGGAAGGGAGCGTCGGCAGCGCGGCGCTCGGCGATCTCGGCCTCGAGCCGGTCTCCGATCGCCAGCAACTGCGGCTTGGTGACGATGTTCTCGCCGCGCTTTTCGAAGTGGTACTCCAGCACCTGGGTCTCCACGATCGAATCCACCGGGCAGCTTTCCTCGCAGAAGCCGCAGTAGATGCACTTGAACAGGTCGATGTCGTAGCGGGTGGTGCGGCGGGTGCCGTCCTCGCGCTTGGTCGAGTCGATGGTGATCGCCAGCGCCGGGCACACCGCCTCGCACAGCTTGCAGGCGATGCAGCGCTCTTCGCCGTTGGGATAGCGGCGCAGCGCGTGCAGGCCGCGGAAGCGCGGCGACTGCGGGAACTTCTCCATCGGGTACAGCACGGTGTACTTGGGACGGAACGTGTACTTCAAGGTCAGCCACAGGCCGCCGAGCAGCTCGAGCAGCAGCAGGCTCTTGAAGTAATGGGTGATTTTATTCATCGCTTACACGCCCTTCTGGATCACGCCGTAGAACACCATCAATGCCGTCACCGCGATCCATACGATCGTCAGCGGGATGAACACCTTCCAGCCCAGGCGCATGATCTGGTCGTAGCGATAGCGTGGGAAGCTGGCGCGGAACCAGATGTACGCGCTGGCGAAGAACAGCACCTTCATCAGCAGCCACGGCCAGCCGCCGGTCCAGATCCAGTTGACCCACGGCGAGATGTCCGCGGTGACCCAGCCCTGGATCGGGCTCAGCCAGCCGCCCAGGAAGAAGATCGAGACCAGGAAGCTGACCAGGATCATGTTGGCGTATTCGGCCAGGAAGAACAGCGCGAACGCACCGCCCGAATACTCGACCATGTGGCCGGCGACGATTTCCGACTCGCCTTCGACCACGTCGAACGGCGCGCGGTTGGTCTCGGCCACGCCGGACACCCAGTACACGATGAACAGCGGGAACAGCGGGATCAGGAACCAGTCGAAGAACCCGGAGCTGCCGGCCTGCGCCTGCACGATCGTGCTCAGGTTCAGGCTGCCGGCCGCGATCATCACGCCGACCAGGGCGAAGCCCATCGCGATCTCGTAGCTGACCACCTGCGCGGCCGAGCGCATCGCGCCGAGGAAGGCGTACTTGGAGTTGGACGCCCAGCCGGCCAGGATGATGCCGTACACGCCCAGCGAGGTCATCGCCAGCAGGTACAGCAGGCCGGCGTTGGCGTTGGACAGCACCAGCTTGGCGTCGAACGGCACCACCGCCCAGGCGGCGAAGGCCGGCGCCAGGGTGATCAGCGGCGCGATCACGAACATCGCCTTGTGCGAGCTGCTGGGCTGGATGATTTCCTTGAACAGCAGTTTGAAGACGTCGGCGAAGGCCTGGAAGATGCCCATGCCCACGTACATCGGCCCGTGGCGCACGTGCATCCAGCCGATCAGCTTGCGCTCCCAGACCACGTAGAACGCCACCGCGATGATCACCGGCATGGCGATCAGCAGGATCTTCAGCACGATCCACAGGACCACGCCGAGGGCGCCCAGGCCGAGGAACCACTGGTGCAGCGGGTCGACCACGTTCAACAGCATCTCGTTCATGCAGCCACCACCGTCACCCGACCGGCGCCCAGCGGCGCGGTCGCGCCGTGGCCCGTTTCGATCCAGGCCGCACCCGGCGCGACCCGCTTGTCCGTCGCCAGCGGCAACGTGGCGCTACCCGCCGCGGTACCGACCTTGACCATCTGCCCGTCGCTCAGGCCCAGGCGCGCCGCCTCGTCCGGATGCAGCGCAATGCCCGGCGCGCGGTTCAGCGGATGCTGCTGCAGCGCCTGCGCGCGGCGCACCACCGCATCGGTGCGGTAGATCGCCGGACTGGCGGCCAGTTCCAGGCCCTCGTCCTGGCGTGCCGGCTGCGCCGAGCTCGCCGCGGCGACCTCGCGCGGCTGCAGGCCGTCGCGCAGCCCGGCCAGGTCGATGAACTCGAAGCCGGGCAGGCCCAGCTCGCCGCCGAGCGCGCGCAGTACGCGCCAGCCCTCGCGGGCCTCGCCCGGCAGCTTGCCGCCGGCGCGGGTGCGCTGGTCGCTGCCGTTGAGGTTGGTCAGCGTCGCCTCGATTTCCGGCAGCGCGCCGATCGGCAGGATCACATCGGCCACGTCGCGGGTGGAGGCGCAGGCGAAGTGGCTGAACGCCACCACCTTGGCGCCGGCCAGCGCGCTGCGCGCGGCGGCGGCGTCGGCGAAGTCCAGGCCCGGCTCCAGGCCGTACAGCACGTAGGCGCTGCGCGGCTCGGCCAGCATCGCGGCGACGTTGCGACCGCGCGGCAGCACGCCGTAGCGCGACAGGCCCAGCGCG
>NZ_AQOI01000116.1:0-9237 GCF_000364665.1 Xanthomonas sp. SHU 199 | reverse complement strand
AGACGCCCGGCCCGGTTCCCGCGCCGCCGGCCGCCGCTGCCGCCGCTCCGGCCACCGTGGCGATCCCGCCCGCGCCCAAGCCGGCCGTCTCCAAGTCCTGGGTGCTGATGGATTACGCCACCGGCCAGGTGCTGGCCGGCGAGAACGAGCACGAACGCGTGGCCCCGGCCAGCATCACCAAGGTCATGACCTCGTACGTGATCGCGGCCGAACTGAAGCTGGGCAAGATCACCCGCGACGACCAGGTCATGCTCAGCGAGCGCGCCTGGCGCGAGGGCGGCGCCGGCACCGACGGCAGCTATAGCGGCTTCCCGGTCAACAAGACCGCGCGCCTGGAAGACATGGAAAAGGGCATGGCGATCCAGTCCGGCAACGACGCGGCGATCGCGCTGGCCGAACACACCGCCGGCAGCGAGGAAGCCTTCGCCTCGCTGATGAACGAGTACGCGAAGAAGATCGGCATGACCGGCTCGCACTTCGTCAACGCCCACGGCCTGTCGGCCGACGGCCACTACACCACCGCCTACGATCTGGCGCTGCTGGGCCGGGCGATGGTCCGCGACTATCCGGAAACCTACGCGTACAACAAGATCAAGGAATTCCGCGTCGGCGATATCACCCAGCCCAACCGCAACCTGCTGCTGTGGCGCGACCCGAGCGTGGACGGCATCAAGACCGGCCACACCTCCGAGGCCGGCTACTGCCTGCTCAGCTCGGCCAAGCGCGGCGACCAGCGCCTGATCGCGGTGGTGATGGGCGACAGCTCCGAGAAGCAGCGTGCCGAGGACAGCCTGGCGCTGCTGAACTGGGGCTTCCGCTTCTTCGAGACCCACAGCCTGTACGAGCCGGGCAAGCAGGTCGCGCAACAGCGCGTGTGGAAGGGCACCGAGAAGCAGGTGCTGCTGGGCGTGGCGCAGCCGCTGCTGGTCAGCGTGCCGCGCGGCCGCTACAACGAACTGAAGCCGGCAATCGAAGTGCCCAAGACCCTGGAGGCACCGATCAAGCAGGGCCAGCAGATCGGCATGGTCAAGGTGAGCCTGGACGGCAAGGTGGTGGCGCAGGCCCCGCTGGTGGCGCTGAAGGCGGTCGACGAGGCCGGTTTCTTCAAGCGCCTGTGGGACAGCTTCTGGATGTGGTGGGAATCCGAATGAGTGTTCGAAAAAAGCCGGCTGATGCCGGCTTTTTTCTTGGGAATGGAGAATGGGGAATAGGGAATGGGTAAAGCGGTGTACTGCCATCTGCCGGTTTGGTGGGGAGATCGGAGGCCCGCTTTTGCCATTCCCCATTCCCCATTCCCAGCCTCACAGCTTCCGACTCACCGTAAAGCTCCCGAACACCGGCGTCTGCCGCTGCAGATCGAACTCGCGGGTGCGCCAGTAGCGGGCGAGGGCGAACTTCCATTTGCCGCGCATCACCGCCAGGCCGATGCCGGCGTCGCCGACGAAGGGGCGCTTCTTCACGCTGTGGCTGTCGCGGAAGGTGTTGCCGTCCAGGGTGATGTCGCGCAGGACCCAGCGTCCATCGGTGGTCATGAACAGGTGCGCCGACCAGCCGCTGCCGACGCTGTCGGCCGGCGGGGCGACGTTCTCGCCGGCGGGACGCAGCGGCGAACTACCGAAATCGTCCGGCAGCTTCCAGCCCAGGCGCAGTTCCATGCCGGCATTGGCGTGGGTGTCCAGCGTACCCAGCGCGCCGCCCCAGTGGCTGATCGCGTCCCACCCCCAGCCGTCGCGGCTGCCGTCGCCGGACCAGCGGCGGAGGCGTTCGTGCAGCACGCGGAACACCGGTTCGTCGTGCAACTGGTTGTTCCAGCCCTGGAACTTGGCGTCGCCGAGCAGGGCGTGCACCGCATCCTGCACCTGCTTGCCCTGCGCCGACGGGCCGATCAGGCCCAGGGTGAGTTGGGTGGTACGCAGGCGGTCGTCGTTGCGCGCGTTGTAGCCGATGTTCATCAGCAACAGGCCGGCGTAGGGGCGGTCGTCCTCGATCAGGTCGCGGCGGGTCTTGTCGGTGGGGGTGAACAGCGCTTGCCCGACCGCGAAGGTCATGTTGCGCTGGGTGAAGTCGCTGTTCGGCTGCAGCCAGGTCAGGGCGCGGTTCGCCGCCCGCGCCAGCCGCGGCAGGCAGGGGTCGTCAGTGTAGTCGCGCAGGTTCGGCGAGACGATGATCAGGCCGAACCCATTGGTATAGCCCTGGTCCTGGCCGGCGCCACCGAACAGGTCGTTGTCGACGCGGACGTTGACCGTGGGCGCGGTCGCTTCCAGGGTGTCGTGTGGGCATTGCGTGGTGGCAACGGCGGGCGCAGCCGCGGCGGCGAGGGCAACAGCCAGCGGAAGCAACGGGCGGGATGACGGCATGAGCGGCGTCTCTGATCGGAAAGGGAGTGAGCGGCGATGTACGCCTGCAGGCAGTCGGTGCCGGCGCCACCCCGGACCATGAACGCAGCCCGTGCAGTGAAGGATAGGCAAAAGCGTCGTAGCGGACAAATTCGTCCGTTTGGGTTTGTCTGTCCCATTCGCCCTCTTGTCGTGTGAAGGCGATGGTGCGCAATGACCCGTGCAGGGGAGGGCACCCCCGCGGCGCGTGGCCGCGCCGCACCGGTGTCTTGCGCGCGGTCGGATCTCCGTGCTGCGCGGCTCCGGGATCCCGGGGCGCTGTCTGCGCACCGCGGCTGGCCTTGGGTTTGCCCGGCGCCGGCCCGATAATGCGGACATGGACATCACTTCCGATAACCCCGATCACGGTTTCCAGTTCCCCGGCGTGTTCGAACTCAGCGCCATGGGCACCGCCAACACCGGCCTGGAGGCCGAACTGCCGCGCCTGCTCGCCGCGGCCGGCGTGGAGGTGATGGAGGAGCGCGTCAGCTGGAAGCATTCGTCCAACGGCAAGTACGTGTCGGTGCGCATCGCCTTCCGTGCCGTGGACCGCGCCCAGTACGACGCCGCGCATCAGGCGCTGCGCGAACACCCGGAAGTGAAGTGGACGCTGTAGCCGGGGGCGCGCCACTGGCGCCGGCACTGACGCTGCCGCCGTGCGGCGTCCGCCAACTCGGCCGCCAGCCCTACGAGCCGGTGTGGCGGGCGATGCAGCGCTTCACCGATGCGCGCGACGAGGCCACCCCCGACGAACTGTGGGTGGTCGAACACGAGCCGGTGTTCACCCTCGGCCAGGCCGGCAAGCCGGAACACGTGCTGGCACCGGGCGACATCCCGGTGCTGCAGGTCGATCGCGGCGGCCAGGTCACCTATCACGGCCCCGGCCAGCTGGTGGTGTACCCGCTGCTGGACCTGCGCCGGCTGCACATCGGCGTGCGTGACTACGTGTGCCGGATCGAGCAGGCGATCATCGACACCCTCGACGAATGGAACATCCTCGGCGAACGCCGCGACGGCGCGCCGGGCGTCTACGTCGGCGGCGCCAAGGTCGCCGCGCTCGGCATCCGCGTGCGCCGCGGCTGCACCTTCCACGGCCTGTCGTTCAACGTGGCGATGGACCTGGAGCCGTTCCACCGGATCAATCCCTGCGGCTACCAGGGCCTGCAGGTGACCGCGGTGCTAGACTTGGGCGGTCCCTCCGGCATGCAGGCGGTCACTCCGGTCCTGCTGGCCCAACTGGCGCGCCAGTTCGGGCTGACCCTGCAGCCGCTCGACGCCTTGCCCGACCTCTCGCTCACGCACGCGGCCTGACCGCCTGCCCGCCGACCACGCCATGACCCAGCCCAGCGCACGCTCCATTCCCTTGCAGGTCCTTTCCGGCGACAGCGCGCCCGCGCCGCTGCAGACCGGCGTCAAGCAGTTGGGCGGCGACAAGATCGCGCGCTCGCCGGTGCAGTTCGCCGACGCGCCGGTGCTGCGCAAACCCTCGTGGATCCGCGTGCGCATTCCCTCCGGCAATGCGGTGCAGAACCTCAAGGCCAAGCTGCGCGAGAACCGCCTGGTCACCGTCTGCGAAGAGGCCAGCTGCCCGAACATCCACGAGTGCTTCGGCCACGGCACCGCCACCTTCATGATCCTCGGCGAGGTCTGCACCCGCCGCTGCTCGTTCTGCGATGTCGCACACGGCCGGCCCAAGCCGCCGGATGGCGGCGAGCCGGCCAGCCTGGCGCAGACCGTGGCCGACATGGGCCTGAAGTACGTGGTGGTGACCAGCGTCGATCGCGACGACCTGCGCGACGGCGGCGCCCAGCATTTCGCCGACTGCATCGGCGCCATCCGCGTCGCCGCGCCGACCACCCGCATCGAGATCCTGACCCCGGACTTCCGCGGCAAGGGCCGCATGGACCGCGCGCTGGAGATCCTGGCGACCAATCCGCCGGACGTGTTCAACCACAACATCGAGACCGTGCCGGACCTGTACCCGAACGTGCGTCCCGGCGCCGACTACCAGTGGTCGCTGACCCTGCTGAAGAAGTTCAAGGCGCAGCATCCGGCCATCGCCACCAAGTCCGGCATCATGCTCGGCCTGGGCGAGACCCTGGAGCAGGTGCAGGCGACCCTGCGCGACCTGCGTGCGCACGACGTGGACATGGTCACCATCGGCCAGTACCTGCAGCCGACCGCCCATCACCACCCGGTGCTGCGCTACTGGACGCCGGACGAATACAAGGCGCTGGAGGAGTACGGCAACGCGCTGGGCTTCAGCCACGTGGCCTCCGGTCCGATGGTGCGCTCGTCCTATCACGCCGATCGCCAGGCGGCTGGCGCCGGCGTCGCCGCCTGAATCGCGTCCTCCTGAGCCGCGTCGTCGATCGCGCCTTTGCGCGGCGGCGACGCGCGTTTGTCGCCGCAGGACGACCGTCCGCGCGGCTCGCACCGGCAGCGTTCACATTTCTGCGCAAGCCGGCAGCTAGTCTGCTTCATGAACAGGTGACACGGCCTGCAACTTGCGTCACTGTCGTGTTGTCTCACGCGATGTGCTGCCCCCCTGACGGCCTGGTGCCGAGAGTCCCCAGATGAAATTCAAAGCTTCCGCCTTCCTGCTGGCGTTTGCGCTGACCGCACCGCTGGCGCTGTTCGCCCGTACCGATGCGCCCGCCCTGCCGGCCGCTGCCACCGCCGACCAGGCCACCACCGCCAAGCTGGTGTACGGCCTGCTCTCCGACAGCCGCTACGCCTACCGGCCGCGCGCCCTCGACGAGGCGACCTCCAAGGAGGTCTTCAAGAAGTACCTGGAGACCCTGGACGGCAGCAAGCAGTTCTTCACCCAGGCCGACGTCGACAAGTTCGCCAGCTTCCAGAACAACCTTGGCGCCAACATCGCCTCCGGCCAGCTGGAACCGGCATTCCAGATCTTCGCCGTGTACCGGCAACGGGTGGACGAGCGCATCGCCTACGCGCGCAAGCTGCTCAAGCAGGACTTCAACTTCGACGGCGACGAGAAGTTCGAGTACGACCGCAAGAACGCGCCGTGGGCCAAGGACGACCAGGAACTGGATGCGCTGTGGCGCAAGTCGGTGATGAACGACTGGCTGCGGCTGAAGCTCGCCGGCAAGAAGCCGGAGGACATCCGCAAGACCCTGGACAAGCGCTACGCCAACCTCGACGACTCGGTGAAGGAACTGAAGAGCGAGGACGTGTTCCAGTTCTTCATGAACGCCTACACCAACACGGTCGATCCGCACACCGACTACTTCACCCCGCGCACCGCCGAGAACTTCAACCAGCAGATGTCGCTGTCGCTGGAAGGCATCGGCGCGCAGCTGCAGAAGCAGGACGACCTGGTGGTGATCCGCGAGGTGATCCCGGGCGGCCCGGCCGCGCTGGACGGCACGCTCAAGCCGGGCGATCGCATCGTCGGCGTCGGCCAGGGCAAGAGCGGTCCGGTCGAGGACGTGATCGGCTGGCGCATCGACGACGTGGTCGCCAAGATCCGCGGCGACAAGGACACCCAGGTGCGCCTGGAGTACATTCCGGCCGAAGCCGGTGTGGACGGCAAGCACCGCCAGGTGCTGCTGACCCGGCAGAAGGTGCGCCTGGCCGAACAGGCCGCCAAGGGCGAGACCATCGAGCTGCCGGCCAAGGACGGCGAGCCGGCCCGTCGCATCGGCGTGATCAAGCTGCCCGCGTTCTACCAGGACTTCGAAGGCCGCCGCCGCAACGCCAAGGACTATGCCTCGGCGACCCGCGACGTGGCCAAGCTGCTGGCCGGGTTCAAGACCGACAAGGTCGACGGCGTGGTGCTGGACCTGCGCAACAACGGCGGCGGTTCGCTGGACGAGGCGATCGAGCTGACCGGCCTGTTCATCGAGCAGGGCCCGGTGGTGCAGGTGCGCGAATCCGGCGGCCGCGTCACCGTCAACAGCGACCAGAACCCGGCCGTGGCCTGGGACGGCCCGCTGGCGGTGCTGATCAACCGCGGCTCGGCCTCGGCGTCGGAGATCTTCGCCGGCGCCATTCAGGATTACGGCCGCGGCCTGATCATCGGCGAGACCAGCTTCGGCAAGGGCACGGTGCAGAACATCGTCGACCTGGACCGCTGGCCTGCCAACGAGACCGACCGCTTCGGCCAGGTCAAGCTGACCATCGCCCAGTTCTTCCGCGTCAGCGGCAGCAGCACCCAGCACAAGGGCGTGGTGCCGGACATCGCCTTCCCGGCCAGCGTCGATGCCACCGAGTTTGGCGAAAGCACCTACGACAACGCGCTGCCGTGGAGCCGCATCGCCGCGGTGCCGCACACCCAGTACGGCAATTTCGCGCCGCTGCTGCCCAAGCTGGAGGCGCTACACACCACGCGCATCGCCAACGACAAGGAATTCCAGTGGTGGGAAGAGGACGTGCGCCAGTTCCGCACCGAGGCGGCGAAGAAGTACGTGGTGCTCAACGAGGCCGAGCGCCGCGCCGAGCGTGAGAAGCAGGACGCGCAGCGCAAGCAGCGCCAGGAGATCCGCAAGCAGCTCGGCCTGCCGCTGGATCCGCTGGCCGACGACAGCAGCGACGATGGCCTGACCGGCAACGAGCGCGACATCGTCAAGGACGCCGCGCGCGAGAAGCTGGTCGACAAGCGTCCGGATCCGCTGCTGCGCGAATCGGCCTCGATCCTGAGCGATGCGGTCAACCTGCTGGAGAAGGACCGCCCGCTGTCGGTGCAGGTGCTGCCGCAGTCCACCGGCCCGGGGCGCTGGGCCGACTGAGCCCGCGCTCTACCGTCGAAAAACCGAACGCGCCATCGCTCAGCGGTGGCGCGTTTTTTTGTGGGAGCGGCGTCAGGCCATCTCTCGCAATCCGTTCCGCCACGCGCAAGCGGATTCTGCTTGTCCGGTAGGAGGGTAATTTCGCGATCAGGTTGCTCCCACATCCCGCGTCGTCGCGACGACACGCCCTAGCCCAGCACCTGCCACACCTGGTGCAGGCCCAGTGCCAACAAGGTCAGGAAGAACACGCGGCGGAACGCGCTGGCGGAGATGCGTTGGCGCAGCCGCGTGCCCAGCCACATGCCTACGGCAGTGGGCAGCAGCGCCAGCAACGACGGACCCAACGCCTGGGTGGGGAAGGCCCCGTGCGCGACGAGGGCTGCGGCCAGCGCAAGCGTGGCCGCGGCGAAGCAACTGCCGAGCGCGCGCATCAGCGCCTCCCGCGGCAGATCCAGCGCCACCAGATAGGGCAGCACCGGCAACACGAACACACCGGTGGCGCCAGTCAGCAGCCCGGTCGCCAGGCCCACGGGCGCCGCCGCCCAGCGCGCCTGCGATGACGACAGGCGTGCCTGCCACTGACTCAGCCCAAGCAGGGCATACAGCGCCAGCAACGCGCCCAGGCCGGCGCGCGCCAGCCGCGGGTCCGCGTCGGCGAGGACGCCGGCGCTGCCCCAGGTGCCGGCGACGATGCACGCCAGCAGCGGCCACAGTCGCCGCAGCAGCGCGCCGGTGTCCGCGCCCCAGGCTTGTTGCAGGTTGGTCAGCAGCGACGGCAGCGCCAGCAGCGCCGCGGCCTCGGCCGGCGTCAGCCAGAGTCCCAGCAGGCCCATCGCCACCGTCGGCAGGCCCATGCCGGCCATGCCCTTGACGCCGCCGGCGAGCAGGAAGACCAGGGCGATCGGCAGCAGATGCGGTGCGAGGGTGTCCATGGCATCCAGCATCGGCGCGCCGCGGCAGCCGGACAATGCGCGAATGCTTCAGGCAGACTTCGGCAACGACGAAGGCGGGAGCATCGATGCACCTGGATTTCACCGATCTGCGGCTGTTCCTGGCGGTGGCCGAGGCCGGCAGCATCACCGCCGGTGCCGATCGCGCGGCATTGTCGCTGGCCGCGGCCAGTGCACGCATCCGCGCGTTGGAGACGCAGCTTGGCGTCGCGCTGTTCGCGCGCGGCCCGCGTGGCGTTGGCCTCACCGCGGCCGGCACCGCGCTGCTGCGGCACGCGCGGGAGTTGCTGCGGCAGGCTGAGGCGATGCGCAGCGAACTGGGCGAGTACGCCGGCGGCCACCCGGCCAGCGTGCGCCTGCTGGCCAATACCGCGGCGCTGTCGGAATGGTTGCCGGAACTGCTGGCCGAGTTCCTGGTGGCGCACCCGCGCATCGATCTGGCGCTGCGCGAGCAGGGCAGCGTCGCCGCGGCCGACGCGCTGCGCGAGCAACGCGCCGACCTGGCGGTGATCGCCGATCACGCCGATCTGCAGGGCTTGCAGGCGCACCCGTTTCGGCAGGATCGGCTGGTGCTGGTGGCCGCGGCCACGCATCCGCTGGCGCAGGCGCCGCAGTTGCGGTTCTCGGAGGTATGGCAGGCGCAGTTGCTCGGCCTGGCCGAGGACAGCGCACTGCAGCAGCATCTGCGGACCCATGCCACGCGTGCCGGTGGCCAGCTGCACATCCGCGCGCAGGTGCACGGCATCGAACCGCTGTGCCGCATGCTGGCGCGCGGCGCCGGCGTGGCGATCCTGCCGCAGGCGGCGCTGGAGCGGGTCAGCGTGCGCGCGCAGTTGGTCGCGGTACCGCTGCAGGAGCCGTGGGCGCTGCGCCAGTTGTCGATCGTCTGGCGACCGACGCCGGCGCCGTCGCCGCCGGTGCAGCAGGTCCTGGATTGGCTGTGTGCGCATGCGGCGCCGGCGGCCTGAGGATCCGTCGACTGACGCACGACTGACGCCTCTGACGATGCGCTTGCGCAATGGTGCAGCGAGGCATCGTTAACTGGCAGGCGCGGGCCTTGTTGCGCTGTTCGGGATCGCTTGCGACGGCTGTTCCCCGGTGACGCGTGTCGCGGCTGAAGTTGCTCCTTGTATCTGGACATGTCGCCCCTAAACAGGC
>NZ_AQOI01000115.1:0-18840 GCF_000364665.1 Xanthomonas sp. SHU 199 | reverse complement strand
GTCCAGCGCGGCGGCGGCGTCGGCCAGGTCCACGGCGGTGCCGGCCGCGGCGCGCAGCGCGCGCAGTTCGGCCCCGTCGCGGACGGGATCCAGCGCAGCGATGCGGAAACCGGGGCCGGGCATGGTCGGATCAGGCCGCGTCGGCGTCCTCGTCGGTGGCGTCCTCGGCCTCCAGCGGCTGGTAGAAGCCGCCTTCGATCAGCTCCAGCAGGGTCTGCCTGCCGGCCGCCGACAGCGCGGCGTAGTCGGTGCCGTCGATGTGCTCGGCCGCGGCCAGGCGCTTGGCATCCTTGACCGGCAGCGCGAACTCCTGGCCGCTGCAGAACAGCATGGCGCCGCGGCTGGCACGCCGCCACGCCGGCCGCGCCCACGGGTGCCGCTGCAGGACCAGGCCCTGTTCCAGCGCGGCGGCGATCTCTTCCGCCGGCGGCAGGCCGGCCGGCGGCAGGATGTCGCCGGCGGCACGGTAGGTGGTGATGAAGCGGCCGAACCAGGCGCCCAGCTTGTCCGGGTCGTTCATGCGCAGGGCGTTCAGCGCCTCGACCACGCGACCCATCGCCGCCGCGTCGATCTCGTACGGATCGGCCGGCGCCTGCAGGTCTTCGTCGTGGTAGCGCAATGCCTCGTCGGCGCCGTCGATCAGGGTGTCCAGGTAATCGGCGATCAGCTCGGCCGAGGACGGTGCGCGCATGCCCACCGAGAAGGTCAGGCAGGCGTCTTCGGCGACGCCGTGATGCGGCACCAGCGGCGGCAGGTACAGCATGTCGCCCGGTCCCAGCACCCAGTCGTGGGTCGGGTCGAACTGGCGCAGTAGTTTCAGCTCCACGTCGTCGCGGAAGTCGGTCGGCGGCGCCGGGCGGCCCAGTGCGACGCTGGCGTCGATCTGCCAGCGGCGATGGCCGTGGGCCTGCAGCAGGAACACGTCGTAGTGGTCCACGTGCGCGCCGACCGAGCCGCCGCGCGCGGCGAAGCTGACCATCACGTCGTCCACCCGCCAGCGTGGCAGGAAGCGGAACTGCTCGAGCAGGGCGCGGATGTCCGGGTCCCACTTGTCCACGTCCTGCACCAGCAGGGTCCAGTCGTGGTCGGGCATGCCGGGGAACTCGTGCTCCTGGAACGGGCCGCTGCGCACCCGCCAGCGGTCGTTGGCGCGGTCGTGCTCGATCAGCCGCGACAGCGCCGCTTCCTCGCAGGCCAGGCCGGCCAGGTCGCCGGGCTCGATCGGCGAGACGAAGTTGGGGAAGGCGTTGCGGATCAGCAGCGGGCGCTTGTGCCAGTAGTCGCGCAGGAAGGTCGCCGCGGGCATGCCCAGCGGTTGCCCGGGGCGGGCGTGGAGTTCGAAGGCGAGAGCGGCGGTCTTGCGGGCAGCCATGTGCGGTGGGTCCTTGCGACGCGGAAGGTAAAGAGCGGGCGCGCAGCGGCGCCGGCCGACCCCGCCATTGTCCGCCGGTTTGGCGCGTGGGGCCATCGCGCTGGTCTTCGTGTGCGCCGCCGTGCGCGGATGGGCGGCCGTGCGGAGGCCCTGGCGGTGTGTCGCGACCGCGCATCGTGGGTGACCCCGTGCGCGCAGGCCAGGGGCGGCGCCAGGCGCATCCGGACTGGGCGATGACGGCGACGCCCCGGGTAGGTCAGGGCGGTGGGGGCGCAGCGCCGTTCGCGCTATTGGACGAGGATGCGGTTGTCGCGGCCGCCGTCGTCGACCTGGGCGCTGCCGCTGCGCTGGACGATGGCATTGCCGTTGCCCTGCAGGGCGATGGTGTCGATCTCGCTGGCCTGCAACTGGTTCTGGTCGCCGGACACGTCCAGTGTCGCGATGCGCGCCATCTGCAGCCGGCCATGGCGGCCGAACAAGGCGACCTGCCCGGCATCGCCGCGCATCGCGATCTGGGCGTTGTCGCCGAGCACGCGCAGGGTGTCGGCCCGCTCGATCTGCAGGTTGCCGTTGCGGCCGAACAGGCTGACGGTGGCGCAGTGCCCGTGCAGCACCAGGGTGGCGTCGCGGCCGACGATGTTCAGGTCGCGACCGTCGCAATCGATGTCGCCGCTGGCCGAGGCGGCCATGCGGATCGGCGTCTCGGCGTCGCGCTCGTCGCCATCGGCGATGTCGCCGGCCGATGGCGCCGCCGCGATCGGCGGCGCGGCCTGCATGACCACGGTGCGCGGGGCGGCGGTGTGCGCGCCATCGCCGGCCGGCGGGCGTGGCGCCTGCGCGCAGCCGGCCAGGACCAGCATCGGCAACACAAACAACGGGGTGGGTCTCATCGCGGGGCTCTGCTGTGAGCCACCAGCATGCCCCCGGCCGATTAACCCAGGATGGACGAACCTAGCTCAGACGCCGCGCGCCAGCCGCTCGGCCAGGCCGACGTAGCCGCCCGGGGTCAGCTCGCGCAGGCGCTGCTTGGCGTCCTCGGGCAGGTCCAGGGTCTCGACGAAGGCGCGCATCGAGTCGGCGGTGATGCCCTGGCCGCGGGTCAGCGCCTTGAGCTGCTCGTAGGGATTGGGCAGGCCGTGGCGGCGCATCACCGTCTGCACGGCTTCGGCCAGCACTTCCCAGGCGGCATCCAGGTCGGCGTCCAGGCGCTCCGGGTTCACGGTCAGCTTGCCCAGGCCCTTGGCCAGCGAGTCCAGCGCCACCTGGGTATGGCCGAAGGCGGTGCCGAGCGCGCGCAGCACGGTGGAGTCGGTGAGGTCGCGCTGCCAGCGGCTGATCGGCAGCTTGGCCGAGAAGTGCTCGAACAGGGCGTTGGCGATGCCGAAGTTGCCTTCGGCGTTCTCGAAGTCGATCGGGTTGACCTTGTGCGGCATGGTCGAGGAGCCGACTTCGCCTTCCTTGAGCTTCTGCTTGAAGTAGCCCAGCGAGATGTAGCCCCAGATGTCGCGCGCCAGGTCGATCAGCACGGTGTTGGCGCGGCGGGTGGCGTCGCCCAGTTCGGCGACGTTGTCGTGCGGCTCGATCTGGGTGGTGTAGGGGTTGAACACCAGGCCCAGGCTTTCCACGAAACGCTGCGCGAAGCCCGGCCAGTCGACGTCGGGATAGCTGGCGACGTGGGCATTGTAGTTGCCGACCGCGCCGTTGATCTTGCCGGTCAGCTCGACCGCGGCGATCTGCCGGCGCTGGCGCTCGAGGCGGGCGACGACGTTGGCGATCTCCTTGCCCAGGGTGGTCGGCGAGGCGGTCTGGCCGTGGGTGCGCGACAGCATCGGCTGTGCGGCCTGCGCATGGGCCAGCGCGCGCAGCGTCGCGATCACCGCGTCCAGGGTCGGCAGCAGCACCTCGCGCCGGGCCTGCTCCAGCATCAGCCCGTAGCTGAGGTTGTTGATGTCCTCGCTGGTGCAGGCGAAATGCACGAACTCCAGGGCCGGGCCGAGTTCGGCGTCGTCCTTGAGCTGCTCCTTGATGAAGTACTCCACCGCCTTGACGTCGTGGTTGGTGGTGCGCTCGATCTGCTTGACCCGCGCCGCGTGCTCCACGCCGAAGCCCTCGGCCAGCGCGCGCAGGCGTTGCGCCGCCGCCGGCGAGAACGCGGCCAGCTCGCCGATGCCCGGCTCGGCGCCCAGCGCCAGCAGCCATTCGATCTCCACCTTCACCCGCGCCTTGATCAGGCCGTATTCGGAGAAGATCGGCCGCAGGGCGTCGACCTTGCCGGCATAGCGGCCATCGAGCGGGGACAGGGCGAGCAGGGCGGAATCGGACATGGCGGGGCGTGGGGTGGTGTCGGCGGGAGCGCCATTCTACGTCGGCGCGGCCTCGGCCGGCGCCAGGCGTACCGTCACCGCCTGGATGCGGTGCCCGGCCATGCGCTTGACCGTGAACAGGTGGCCGTCGATCTCCAACTGCTCGCCTTCCTCGGGCAGCCGCTGCAACTGGTGCACGATCAGCCCGCCGACCGAGTTGAGGTGCTCCGGCGCGCGCAGGTCGCGGCCGAGCAGGCGTTCGAGGCGGAAGATCGAGGTCGAGCCGGCGACCAGCACACTGCCGTCGGCGCCGCGGGTCGGCGCGTCCTTGACCACGTGCGGGTGCTCGTCCTCGATGTCGCCGACCACCACTTCCAGCAGGTCTTCCAGGGTGAAGTAGCCGAGGATGCGGCCGTGCTCGTCCACGCACAGCGCCATGTGCGTGGTGCCGGTGCGGAAGCGCTCCAGCACCAGCGGCACCGGCGTTTCCAGCGCGATAAGGTTGGCCGGGCGCAGCAGCGGACGCAGGTCGTCGCTGCGGCGGCCGCGGGCGATCTCCACCAGCAGGTCCTTCATATGCAGGATGCCCAGCACCTGCTCGCCGTCGCGGTCGAACCACGGATAGCGGCTGTAGCGGCTGTCGGCGAACTCGGCCATCACCGCGTCCAGCGCCATGCCTTCGCGGAACCCGCGCAGATGGTCGCGCGCGCGCATCAAATCGCCGGCCACCAGTTCCGGCAGCTCCAAGGCATGGCTCATCAGGGTCAGTTCGTGATCCGGCGCGCCGCCTGCGGGTTGCTGGCGGCCGACGATCAGCTTCAGTTCCTCGCGCGAATAGCGATGCGAGGTGTGCTCCACATCGCCCCAGCCCGCGGCCTTCAGCAGCGCGTTGGCGCTGGTGTTGAGCAGCCAGATTGCCGGATACATCGCCCAGTAGAACAGGTACAGCGGTGCGGCGGTCCACAGCGACATGCGCTCCGGGCGGCGGATCGCCATCGACTTGGGGGCCAGTTCGCCCAGCACGATGTGCAGGAACGAGATGACGCTGAAGGCGATGACGAAGGCGCTCAGGCGTGCCGCCTCTTGGCTCAGCCCCAGCAGGTCGAACAGCGGCTGCAGCAAGTGCGCGAAGGCCGGCTCGCCGACCCAGCCCAGGCCCAGCGATGACAGGGTGATGCCGAGCTGGCAGGCCGACAGGTAGGCGTCGAGGTGGCCGTGCACGTTGAGCAGCAGGCGGCCGCGCCAGCCGTGGTGCTCGGCCAGGCCCACGGCCTGCGTGTGGCGCAACTTGACCAGGGCGAACTCGGCGGCGACGAAGAAGCCGTTGAGCAGCACCAGCAGCATCGCCAGTGCCAGCAGCAGGAGGTTGCCGATCATGTGAGTTCCCCGGCGCGCGCGGCTGGCGCGTCAGGGCGCCGGGCGGGAGGGGTGGAAACGGCGGGGTGCGTGGTCCGGCGCAGCGTGCGCCGGCATCTACAGTCTGAATCGTCGCCCATGGCGGCGTGAGAGTTCCATCGGTGATACGTCTCCGCAGTCTAGCCGATGCACTGCGTCGTTGCCGCGTGCACGCGCCGTCCCGCGCATTCGGTCACATGGCACCGCAGCCACATGCACCCATGGATCAGCGCGCAGAACCGCTGTCACGAATCCCCACTCCCCACTCCCCGGCCTTTCAGCAGCCGAATGGCTGATCATCCCCGCACTCAACCATCACGCCGCGACGATCTTTTCGTTTGCTAAACTTTCTGTAACCGTTTTCAACGTCGATATTCCCCCATGAAATCTTCCTTGCGTCTGGCGGCGCTGGCCGCCGCTGTGTCCGTTTTTCTCACCGCCTGCGGTGGCAAGCCTGCGGCGACACCGGCCAGTGCCGATGCCAACCATGCATCCGCCGATGCCGGCGCCAGCGACGTGGACCAGGCGCTGACCGGCAAGCTCAACGCCTACATCGAATGCTTCAACAAGGTCGATGGGCGCATCCACGAAGGCGCGCAGCAGTACGTACGCTGGATGGCCGATCCCAAGGCCGGCCCCACCGGCAAGGAAACCAGCGTGTACGGGCCCGCCCCGATCGACGAGTACGCGATGAAGCTGTGCGATGCGCCGATGACTGAGGCGATCGCGGCCAAGCCGTCGCTGCCTGCGCTGGATGCCGCGGCGAAGCGCTATCTGGCCGCCTTGAAGACGCTGCAGCCGCTGGCCAACCAGGCGCGCGACTACTACGACCGCGAGGACTACCAGGACGACCAGTTCGCCAAGGGCAAGCAACTGCATGCGCCGCTGATGGCCGCGCTGTCCGAATTCCACGAGGCCAGCGAGGCCTTCAGCCACGAACTGGAGGCGCAGAACGACGCCGCGCAGCGCGAGCAACTGAAGGCGATGGAAAAGGCCGAGGGCCGCACCCGCGACTTCTATCGGTTGTCGATGATGCTCGAGGCCAAGGACATCGTCGGCCTGATGCAGGACGACGACTTCGACACCGCCAAGGCCACGGCATTGGTGGCCGGCTTCAACAGCCTGTCCGACGAGGCGCACGCCAAGGTCGCCAACCAGGAGCCGGGCAAGTCCGACTGGAGCGATTTCGAGACGGCGGCGGAGAACTTCCGCAAGGAATCCAAGGCGCGCATCAAGCGGGTGGCGGAGAAGATTCCGTACAGCGCATTCGAGCAGCGCTCGCTGGACAATCCGATCGTCGCGCCGGAAGGCTCGCCGGCACGCCTGATGAAGAGCTACAACGACCTGGTGTTCCAGAGCAATCGCCAGCAGTAAGCGTCCTGGCCGGCGGCGCAATGCCGCCGGTCTGCCGCGGCGGTCGCCACGGCAGCCCGCGTGCTGCCGCGTCTTGTCGGCGCTACGGCCGGTCATTGCGTACCGTCGACGGTCACCGCGTTGGCTGCCTGCATCCGCCGATCACCGCGCGCGCATCCCTCGCCTCCAGACATTCCTAACATCCGCCGGCGCACACTGCTGACGCCGGGCGCTGCGCCACGGATAATGCGTGCGCCAGCCGCAATCCCGCCAGCCTGCCTCCCCGGACGTCCGACGACGGCGCCGATGGATTCCCTTTTGCAGATGCGGAGATTGCGCGATGAGTGACACATTCAGGGTCGAACACGACAGCATGGGCGAACTGCAGGTGCCCGCCGATGCCTTGTGGGGGGCACAGACCCAGCGTGCGGTACAGAACTTTCCGGTGTCCGGGCAGCCGATGCCGCGCGGCTTCATCCGCGCGCTGGGGCTGATCAAGGCCGCCGCGGCCGGCGTCAACGCCGACCTGGACCTGCTGCCGAAGGCGGTCGCGAAGGTGATCCAGGCCGCGGCGCTGGAGGTGGCCGACGGCCGCCACGACGCGCACTTCCCGATCGACATCTACCAGACCGGGTCCGGCACCTCGTCGAACATGAACGCCAACGAGGTCATTGCCACGCTGGCCAACCGCGCCGCCAAGGGCGAGGGCAAGAACGGCAGCAAGACACGGCCGGCGGTGCATCCCAACGACCACGTCAACCTCGGCCAGAGTTCCAACGACGTGGTCCCCACCGCGATCCGCGTCGCTGCGTTGCTCGCTGCGCGCGAGCATCTGCTGCCGTCGCTCAAGCACCTGCGCAAGACGATCGACAAGCGCGCCAAGCAGTTGCAGGGTGTGGTCAAGACCGGGCGCACCCACCTGATGGACGCGATGCCGCTGACCTTCGGCCAGGAGTTCGGTGCCTGGTCGGCGCAGCTGGTGTCGGCGCAGGCGCGCATCGACGACAGCCTCAAGCGCCTGCGCCGGCTGCCGCTGGGCGGCACCGCGATCGGCACCGGCATCAACGCCGACCCGCGCTTCGGCGGCAAGGTTGCCAAGGCGCTGTCGGCGCTGACCGACCATACCTTCGAGAGCGCCGAGAACAAGTTCGAGGGCCTGGCCGCGCAGGACGATGCGGTGGAACTGTCCGGCCAGCTCAACGCGCTGGCGGTGGCGCTGATCAAGATCGCCAACGACCTGCGCTGGATGAACGCCGGGCCGCTGGCCGGCCTCGGCGAGATCGAGTTGCCGGCGCTGCAGCCGGGCAGCTCGATCATGCCGGGCAAGGTCAATCCGGTGATTCCCGAAGCCACGGTGATGGCCTGCGCGCAGGTCATCGGCCACCACACCGCGATCACCGTGGCCGGGCAGACCGGCAACTTCCAGTTGAACGTGACCCTGCCGCTGATCGCGGCGAACCTGCTGGACTCGATCCAGTTGCTGGGCAACGTCTCTGTGTTGCTGGCCGATTCTGCGATCGCCGGGCTCAAGGTGCGCGAGGAGCGGGTGCGCGAGGCGCTGGACCGCAATCCGATCCTGGTGACCGCGCTGAATCCGATCATCGGCTACGAGAAGGCCGCGGCGATCGCCAAGCGTGCCTACAAGGAGAACCGGCCGGTGCTGGAGGTGGCCAAGGAGGACAGCGGCCTCGGCGAGGACGAACTGCGCCGGCTGCTGGACCCTGCCGCACTGACCGAGGGCGGCATCCATGCCGGCGCGGGGGGCGGCGGCTGAGTCGTGACGGAGCGCATGCTGGCGGTTGAATGTGGCAGCAGTCGGGACTGAAGTCACTCCCACATCGCGCCCAGACACCTCATCGCAAGCTGCGTAGGAGCAGCTTCAGCCGCGACGGGCCTTCCCGGTAAAGCCTATCGCGGCTGAAGCCGCTCCCAAAGGAAGGGACCAACTCTTACTGAGGGCTCTCATGCCGGCGCACGCGCGCCGGCACGTCTCAGCGGCGCTCGGCCTGCAGGTTGCCGAAGCTGTCGCGGTACGGCTGCAACGAGGGAATGTCGCGCAGCACGGCCGTCTGCGCTTCGGTGATCTCCGGAGTCGGCGCGAAGCCCACCGAGCGCATGTTCGGGTCCGGCGCCGCGGTCTCCAGGGTGCGCTGGCGCTGCATCTGCAGGTGCATGAACAACTGCTGCAGTTCGGTGCGCTGCGCGGCGGGCAGCGGCAGTTCGATGTCGTCGATGCGCAGGCTGCCGTCGGGCCCGATGGTGGCATTGGCAGCCGGGGCGCGGCGCAGCATCACGTTCATGCTGTCCACCGCCACCCGCGGCTTGCTGCGCTCGGCGCGCGAGGAGGTGGTCTCGCCGCCGCGTCCGCCGCAGGCGGCGAGCAGCAGGCATAACGACAGCAGCGAGAACCAGGCGAACAGCGTCTTCTTCATGGAGGCGATGCAGTGGGGGAGTGCGGGCATTCTAGAACGTGCGGCGGCTGCGGTCGTGGCGGGGCGCGCTGGCCGCGCGCTAGCGGCGTGGGTTCGCAGCGGACTGCATGGCGCGCGCGAGCACGCTGAACATCCGCTCGTCGGTGGATTGCGCGACGTTGAAACGCAGGAAATCGCCTGCGCTCAACGACTGGCTGAAGGCATTGCCCGGCGCCAGCACCACGCCTTCCTGCAGGCAGGCGTGTGCGATCGCTGCGGCCTCCATGCCCGCGGGCAGCCTGCACCAAAGGAACAGGCCGGCCCGCGGAATCAGCCAGGGTCGGACGCCGAGACCCTGGAGCCGCTCTACCGTCCTGGCCATCTGCTCCGCCAGGCGCCGCCGCAAGGTCTCCAGATGCCGGCGGTAGCCGCTGTCGGTCAGGGCGATCCGCACGGCCTCGGCCGCCAGCCGGCCGCCGCCGAAGCTGGTGGCGATCTTCAGGTCGGCGAGGCTTTCGATCCAGTCGCCACGTGCGGCGATGTAGCCGCAACGCAGCGACGCCGACACCGTCTTGGAAAAGCTACCGATCTGGATGACCCGCGCCAGGCCGTCGAAGGCCGCCAGCCGCGGGGCGGGGCTGGTCTCGAAGTCGGCGAAGATGTCGTCCTCGACGATCACCAGGTCCGAGCCTTCGGCCAGGAGCAGCAGCCGGTGCGCCGTCGCCGCGGACAGGGTCGCGCCGGTGGGGTTGTGGATCCCCGAATTGGTGATGTACAGCCGCGGCGCATGCGCCCGCAGCGCCGCTTCGAAGTGCGCCACGTCCGGTCCGTTCGGCGTATAGGGCACGCCCACGACCTGCACGCGATGCGCCTTGAGCAAGGCATGGAAATTGAAGTAGCACGGGTCGTCGACCAGCACCGTGTCGCTGGGCGAGAGCAGGAAACGGCCGATCAGGTCGATCGCATGCGTGCCCGATTCGGCGAGCAGGATCTGTTCGGGCGGCGCCTGCACACCGTTGCCCGCCAGCCGTCGCGACAGGAACTGGCGCAAGCCGGGGTGGCCCAGGGGCGTGGCGTACTCGGTCAGTTCCTGCGTGTCGGCGCGCGCCAGCGTGCGCAGTGCGCGGCGCATGCCCGCGCCGTACAGCCATTCGGGTGGCAGCCAGCCGCAGCCGGGCTTGAGCACGCGCGCATCCGCTTCCAGCGACTGCCGCGACACCCACAGCGGATCGATCTGCCGGTCGAGCTTCGGGCCGAGTTGCGCCAGCGCCAGTGGGGCCACCGACCCGGCCACATAGAAGCCCGACCCTGGGCGCGCCGCGATCGCGCCCTCGGCCGCCAGCCGCTCGTAGGCTTCCACCACCGTCGACACCGACACCCGCAGCGCGTGCGCCTGCGCGCGCACGGAGGGCAGGCGCGCTCCCGGCAGGCTGGTGCGGTTGGCGATGCGGGCGCGGATGTCGGCCATCACCGCATCGATGCGCGTGCCGGGTGCTACGGGTCTGTCCACTGTCGTCAGCTGTACTGGGTCTTGAGCCATAACAGTACTGCGAAACCGTATTGGATCGTATCTGGCCGTGTCGGTCCCACGAGGCGTCTACTGCAACGGCGATGCAGAAGGAGACGCGCATGGAAAAAACCACCGGTGGCTGGATCAATGGATGTATCGGCGTGATGATTTTTGCGGGGTCGTTGCCCGCAACGCGCGTCGCGGTCGCCGATTTCTCCCCCGTGTTCCTGACCTGCGCCCGCGCCAGCATTGCCGCCGCGCTGGGGCTGGCGCTCCTGCTCGGGTTTCGGCAACCGCGTCCGCGCCGCGCCGAACTCCCCGCCTTGGCGATGACGGCGCTGGGGGTCGTGGCCGGATTTCCCCTGCTGACCGCACTGGCGCTGCAGCACGTCACCTCGGCGCATTCCATCGTGTTCGTGGGCCTGCTGCCGTTGTGCACCGCCGTCTTCGCCGTGTTGCGCGCCGGCGAACGCCCGCGTCCACCGTTCTGGGTGTTCTCGCTGGCCGGTGCCTGCAGCGTCGTCGGCTATGCGGCGATCGGCGGGATCGACGCCTCGTGGCAGGGCGATCTGCTGATGCTGGCCGCGGTGGTGCTGTGTGGGCTGGGCTATGCGGAGGGCGCGCGCCTGTCGCGCACGCTGGGCGGATGGCAGGTCATCTGTTGGGCGCTGGTGCTGTCGCTGCCGCTGATGGTGTCCCTGGCCTTGCTGACGCAGCCTGCGTCGTTCGGCACCGTGCGCATGCCGGCATGGCTTGGCCTGGGCTATGTCTCGCTGTTCAGCATGTTGATCGGCTTCGTGTTCTGGTACCGCGGCCTGGCGCAAGGCGGGATCGCGGCGGTCGGGCAACTGCAGTTGTTCCAGCCCTTCATCGGCTTGGGCCTGGCCGCGCTGCTGCTGCACGAAACCGTGAGCTGGACGATGCTGGCGGTGACCCTGGTCGCGATGGTCTGCGTGGCCGGCGCGAAACATTACGCCCGCTGAGACCGCGACCCGCCCGGCAGGCGTTTGCACGCCTGCCGGGTGGAGCGCGGACTCAGCGGGCGCTCGTGGACGATGGTCGCGGCAGCGTGGCTGCCGCCGATTACGCGGCCGAGTGCTTGCAGTCGCTGACGTCGCTGTCGTCGAGGGTGGAGTAGGGGCGGAACGCCGGCACCTTCTGCATCAGCGCATCCTGCGCGGCGCGCAGCGCGGCGACCTGGTCGCAGATCTTCAGCGCGGCCTGCTTGATCTTGTCGGCCTGCGCCTCGACCTGCGCGCCGATGTGCTCGGTGTCGCCGCTGAGCACGCCGCTGATCGCATCGCCGGCCGCCTTCACGCCGAGCGCCGCGCCGGCCTTGCCGACTTCCACGCCCTGCTTGCCGACCGCCTCGATCTGGCTGCGGTAGGCCAGCAACAGGCGCTGTTGCTCGGCGTCCAGCGCGACCGGCTTGCCGTCGATCAGCAGCTTGCCGTCGCGGGTGATGGTGGCCGGCGGCTGGCCATCGGCCTTCAGGGTGAGGTCGCCGTTGAGAAAGGTCAGGCTTTGCGCGCCGCCGTGGTCGACCACGACGCGGTCGTTCGACGAGGCCGAGCGCTGGCAGGCGCTGAGCGAGAACAGCACGGCCAGGGCGACGCCGGCCAGGGACAGGGAACGGTACTGCATGGGCGCGTCCTCGTGTGGATGTGGAAGGAGATCGGGGGGCAGGATCAGCGCGGCTTGGGCAGGTTGACGCTGCCACGCACGCCGCGGTGGGTGACGTCGCCGCTGCCGACCTTCTGCACGCTCAGGTTGCCGCCGACGGTGCCGACATCCAGGTCGCCGGAGCCGACCGTCTGCACCGCGACATTGCCGGTGACGTCGCGCAGTTGCACGTCGCCGGAGCCGACGCTGTCGACCTGCACGCTGCCGCGCACGCCGTGCACGGTCAGGTCGCCGGAGCCGACGGTGCCGACCTTGACGTCGCCGCCGACCTGATCGGCCTTGACGTCGCCCGAGCCCAGCGTCGGCAAAGCCACGCTGCCGACATTGCGCAGTTCGATGTCGCCGGAGCCGACCGTGGCGCTGACCGCGCCGCGAATGTTCTGCGCGTGCAGGTCGCCGGAGCCGACCTTGGCGTCGAGCGAGGCCACGCCGCTGATCTCGGCGTCGCCGGAGCCCAGTTGCAGCTGCACCGGCAGGTTGGCCGGGATGCTGCCGGCCACGTTGAGGTAGGCGTAGCGGTTGCCGACGCTGATGCCGTGGATCTTGCCCTCGTGCTTCAGCGTCACCACCAGGGTGTCGCCGTCGTGGCGCTGGCGCAGGGTCAGCTCCTTGAGCATGTCCGCGTCGGAGGCGCAGGCACGGCCGCGCAGAGTGGAGTCGCCGCTGGCGCCGCTGAGCTTGAGGTCGTTCTGCTGCACGTCCAGCAGCACCGACTTGACGCCGGTCAGATCCAGCTTCAGTTCGCGCGGTTCGGAATACTTGCAGTCGTCGGCCATGGCGACGGCCGGCAGCGACAGCAGGGCACACAGGGCGAGGGTCTTGCGCATCGGAAAACTCCTTGCGGAAAAGGGAAGAGAGACGGAGGTGCGATCAGGCTTCGTCGCGCCAGCGGCGCACGTAGATCGCGGCGACGATGAAGGCCACGCCGACCGCGGCGCCGATCCAGATGTCGGGGTCGCGGAACAGCACCCAGCTGTCGCCGAGATGGATCGCATTGACCAGATCCTGCGGACCGCTGATGTGGGTCTCGGCCACCTGCTCGTTCAGCACCGGACCCCAGCTGCCGGGCAGCACGCTGAGCAGGCCGCGGTAGACCACGGTGTACCAGATCAGGTTGTGGTTGACGTTGAGCATCGGCAGGATGCCCATCATGCTGGCCATCACGCAGCCCAGGATCGGGATCAGCACCGCCCACAGGAACGGCTTGCTGCGCGCCCAGGCCGAGCACAGCATCAGCCAGCCGATCGCCGGCAGCGACCACATGACCTGCACCGGCAGTGCGGCCAGGACCATGCCGATGATGCGCAGCGGGTGCGATTCGGTGAAGACCGCGGTGCTCTGCGGGATGCCGTTGACCGACAGGGTCAGGGCGGTGACCACCCACAGTGCAAGGCCGATCAGCAGGCCGATGCCGATCGCCAGCAGCGGCGCCAGCAGCAGCGCCCAGGCGGCCTTGGACAGCACGGTGCCGGTGTCCGACAGCGGCAGCGACTTCCAGAACAGCACGCTGCGGTCGCGGCGGTCGTCGTACAGCGCGCCCAGCGCGTAGAAGAACACCACGAAGCCGACCACGATGCAGGCCAGGATCACGCCGGCGAGCATGGTGCCGTCGCCGACCGCGCCGATGATCTGGTGGGCATTGTTGACCTGGCCTTCCCATTGCACATCGTTCAGATGCACGCCGCCGCCATGGTTGCGGCCGGCGATGCTGCCGATGATCGACAGCACCGTGTACAGGGTGGCGACGATGCCGCCGGTGATGACCGGGGCCCACAGGAAACCGCCGCGGTGTTCCCAGAACTCGCGCTTGAGCAGCCACTTGAACGTGGACACGGGAGAGATCGATTTGGCGGGAGCGTTCATGCGTAGGTGCCCTTCATGATGGCGACGAACAGGTCGGCCAGGCCGGGGGTGCGGGTTTCGCCGAGTGCGGCCAGTTGCGCCTGCGGCACGCCGTCGTACAGGAATACCGACTTGCCGAACGGCAGGCCGCGTTCGTCGATCGGCTGCAGCGCGCGCGCCGCCTCGATGCGCTCGGCCGGCACCAGCAGTTCGGTGTAGCGGGTGGCCATGTGCTCCATGTCGGCGCTGAGCACGATGCGACCGTCGCGGATGAACAGCACGTCGGTGAGGATGTGCTCGATCTCCTCCACCTGGTGGGTGGTGATGATGATGGTCTTCTGTTCGTCGAAGTAGTCTTCCAGCAGGCGCTGGTAGAACTCCTTGCGGTACAGGATGTCCAGGCCCAGGGTCGGCTCGTCCAGCACCAGCAGGCGCGCGTCGATCGCCATCACCAGGGCCAGGTGCAACTGCACGATCATGCCCTTGGACATCTCGCGCACCCGCAGCTTGGGCGAGAGCTTGGTATTGGCCAGGAAGCGCTCGCACTTGGCGCGATCGAAGCGCGGATGCACGCCGGCGACGAAGTCGATCGCCTCGCTGACCCGCATCCAGCGCGGCAGCACCGCCACGTCGGCGATGAAGCACACCTCGTTCATCAGCGCGTCGCGCTGCTTGCGCGGGTCCATGCCCAGCACGCGCAGTTCGCCTTCCACGGCGGTCAGGCCCAGCACCGCCTTCAGCGCGGTGGTCTTGCCGGCGCCGTTGGGGCCGATCAGGCCGACGATGCGGCCCGGCGCGATGGCGAAGGACGCATCGGCCAGCGCCGGCTTGTTGTTGTAGGTCTTGCGCAACCCCTGCGCGTAGACGACGGATTCGGATGCGGCGACAGCGGCAGTCATGGCGTTTTCCCCGGTGGCAACAAGTCTTGCAGTGTCAGGCCCAGGCGCTGGATGCGTTCCAGCACCAGAGGCCACTCTTCGTTGAGGAAGCGCTCGCGCTCGCTGCCGCGCAGCTTCTGCGCCGCTTCCTCGGTCATGAACATGCCCAGCCCGCGACGCTTCTCGACCAGGGCCTCGTCGGCCAGTTCCTGGTAGGCGCGCGAGACGGTGATCGGGTTGAGCTGGTACTCGGCGGCCACCTGGCGCACCGAAGGCAGGGCATCGCCGGGCTTGAGGATGCCGTCGAGCATCATCGCGATGACGCGCTCCTTCAACTGGCGGTAGATCGGAGCGCCGTCGCTCCATTGGATATCGCTCATGGTCAGCTCCGTGGGCGCAGGGTGCGCGCGAAGGAGAAATAAGGCACGGACAGCGAAGCCCGCAGACGCCGCACCGCCGGGACGGTGGAAGGTGCGGCGCCGGCGGCGCTGTCGTCGTGCGGCGTGCTGGCGCCATAATCCAGCGGCCGTCCCTGGTGGCGTTGGGCGCCGATCCAGCTCGCGCAGAGCAGGGTGCCGACGATGACCAGGGCCGGAAGACTGCGCTGGAGGCGTTTGAGATTCATCGTGGACCTGCTCTGGGTGAGTGGTGTTGTATTTAACTATAACACCGTTACACGGCATGTCAACACGCTGCTGACCCAACGTCCGACCTGGTCGCGTGCCACTCCCTTACTTCTTCTCGACGGTGCCCCATGAAACTTCCCAAGCGTCTGTTTTTCCTCGCGATCCTGGCTGCTGCCGGCACCGTCGGCAGTGCCTGGGCCGGCTCCCTGCTGGACCGGGACTACCGTCCGCTGGCCGGCAAGGAGAAGGTGAACCTGAACAAGACCTACGGCGGCAAGGTGCTGCTGGTGGTCAACACCGCCAGCAAGTGCGGCTACACCCCGCAATACGACGGCCTGGAGAAGCTGCAGCAGCAGTACGCGGCGCAGGGCTTCAGCGTGCTCGGCTTCCCGTCCAACGACTTCAAGGGCCAGGAGCCCGGATCGGAGAAGCAGATCCAGGAATTCTGCACGCTCACCTACGGGGTGAAGTTTCCGATGTTCGAGAAGGTGCACGTGATCGGCGACGAGGCGACGCCGCTGTACAAGCAACTGACCCAGGCCACCGGCGTGGCGCCGGGCTGGAATTTCCACAAGTATCTGATCTCGCGCGATGGGCGCGTGGTCGCGCAATTCCCGAGCAAGGTCACGCCGGACGATCCGGCCTTGCGCAGTGCCATCGAACGCGAACTGAAAGCGCAGCCGGCGTCGCACTGAAAGCGGGTCAACATCTCGGCCGCGCATGCGACAATGCCGGCCTCTGTCTGCGCCAGCTCGGCGCGTCCAGTTCACAGTTCACTTCCAGGGAAAGTAGCGAATGAAGATGGGAATGCGCGGCGCCGTGGCGTCGCTGGTGGTGGGGATGGCGATGGTCGCCGGTCACGCGTCCGCGCAGGCGCCGGCGGCCGGCAGCACGGCGACGACGCTGAGCACCGAGAAGCAGAAGGTCAGCTACGCGATCGGCATGGATGTGGCGCGTTCGTTCGAGCCCATCGCCCAGGACATCGACGTGGACGCGATGCAGCGCGCGATCGAGAACGCCTTCAAGCAGGGCAAGCCGCTGCTGTCCGATGAACAGACCCAGGCCACCGATACCGCGCTGCGCACGCAGCTGGCCGCGCGCAACGGCCAGCCGGTGCCGGGCATGGCGCCGGGCACGCAGCCGCCGCCGGTGTCCAAGGAGAACGTGGGCCTGATGCTGGGCGACCGTGCGGTCGGTCCGTCGCTGGCGCGGATCCAGAACGACATCGATCTGCCGACGCTGATGGGCGCGGTGCGCACGGTGTTCGCCAAGGGCCAGACCGCGATGACCCAGGAGCAGGCGATGGCCACGCTGCAGGCCTTCGGTGCGTCCAAGCAGGCCGCGGTGGCGACCAAGAACAAGCAGGAAGGCAATGCCTTCCTGGCGCAGAACAAGAACCAGAAGGGTGTGATCACCACCCCGTCCGGCCTGCAGTACATGGTGCTGCGCGAAGGCAGCGGCGCGCGGCCCACGTCCAGCAGCAAGGTGCGGGTGAACTACGAGGGCAAGCTGCTCGACGGCACCGTCTTCGACAGCTCCTACAAGAACGGCCAGCCGGCCGAGTTCGCGCTGAACCAGGTCGTGCCGGGCTGGAGCGAGGGCGTGGCGCTGATGCCGGTGGGGTCCAAGTACCGCTTCTGGATTCCGTCCAATCTGGGCTACGGCCCGCAGGGAATGCCGGGCAGCCCGATCGGCCCGGATGCGATGTTGACCTTCGACGTGGAACTTTTGAACATCCTTCAATAACCGAAAGGAGATTACATGCGCGTAGCGATATTCGGCACCGGCTATGTCGGGCTCGTCACCGGAACCTGTCTGGCCGAAGTCGGCCACCATGTGGTGTGCGTAGACATCGACCAGGCCAAGGTGGATGGGCTCAACAAGGGCGTGGTCCCGATTTACGAGCCTGGCCTCTCGCCGATGGTCAAGGCCAATCACGCCGCACGGAGGCTGTTCTTCACCACCGATGCGGCCAGCGCCATCGCGCATGGGGATATCGTGTTCATCGCCGTCGGTACGCCGCCGGACGAGGACGGTAGCGCAGATCTGCAGTACGTCCTGGCGGTGGCCCGCACCATCGGCCAGCACATCCAGGGGCCGACCATCGTGGTCAACAAGTCGACGGTGCCTGTCGGCACCGCCGACAAGGTGCGCGCGGCGATCGCCGCCGAACTGGAAGCGCGCGGCGAGGCGATCGAGTTCGACGTGGTCTCCAATCCGGAGTTCCTGAAGGAAGGCGATGCCGTCGCCGATTGCATGCGCCCGGACCGCATCGTCATCGGTAGCAGCAAGCCCGGCTCGGCCGCGCGCCTGCGTCGCCTGTACGCGCCGTTCAACCGCAACCACGACCGCATCGTGGAGATGGACGTGCGCTCGGCCGAACTGACCAAGTACGCGGCCAACGCGATGCTGGCGACCAAGATCAGTTTCATGAACGAGATCGCCAACATCGCCGAGCGCGTCGGTGCCGACGTGGAGAAGGTGCGCCAGGGCATCGGCTCGGATCCGCGCATCGGCTGGCACTTCATCTACCCGGGGGCCGGCTACGGCGGCTCGTGCTTCCCCAAGGACGTGCAGGCGCTGGCGCGTACCGCGCAGCAGGTCGGGCATGCGCCCCGGCTGCTGGATGCGGTGGAAGCGGTCAACGAGGCGCAGAAGGGCCATCTGTACGAGCTGATCCAGCGCCACTACGGTGCGGCGCAGTCGCTGAAGGGCAAGACCTTCGCGGTGTGGGGCCTGGCCTTCAAGCCCAACACCGACGACATGCGTGCCGCCTCCAGCCGCCGCCTGCTGGCGCAACTGTGGGAGGCGGGCGCGACGGTGCGTGCCTACGATCCGGAGGCGACCGACGAGGCCAAGCGCATCTTCGGCGAACGCGCCGATCTGCATTTCTGCGACGATGCCTTCGACGCGCTGGAAGGCGCCGATGCGCTGGCGGTGGTCACCGAGTGGAAGCAGTTCCGCAGCCCCGACTTCACCCGCATGAAGGAGCTGATCGGCGATGCGGTGGTGTTCGACGGCCGCAATCTCTACGATCCGCAGGAAATCGAGAGCTTCGGCCTGGCGTATTACGGCATCGGCCGCGGACGTTCGATCCATGCAGCATGATTTTTCCACCCAGGATCGGTTGCTGGAGAACCGCCTGATCGAGCTGGAAACGCGCCTCTCCTTCCAGGAGCAGGCGCTGTCGGAAATGAGCGATGCCCTGGCCGAAGCGCGTATCGAAAGCCAGCGCAACGCCGAGTTGCTGCGTCACCTGCTCGAAGATCTGGGCAAGGTGCGCAGCACGCTCTACGCCGATCCGGCCGACGAACCGCCGCCGCCGCATTACTGATCCCCCGAACCGACCGATGCCGTCCCGATGAGCGATACCCTCCGCGAGCAATTGCTGGGCCTGGGCTTCAAGCCCGCGCCGAAACCCGAACGCAAAGCCCCGCCTGCCGCGCCGCGGCCGCAGGGACGGCCGG
>NZ_AQOI01000114.1:0-4455 GCF_000364665.1 Xanthomonas sp. SHU 199 | reverse complement strand
GCGCGCGCCTCGGGGCCGCCCACCGGCTCCAGCGCCAGCCGCGCCAGCCACAGGTCGTGGGCGTCGGTGGTGGTGGCCAGCGCCGCTTCCAGGGTGGCGCGGGCATCGTCGATCGTGCCCAGGCGCTGCCAGGCGATCAGCGCCGCATGCAGGGTGCGGCGGTCGGCCGGGGCCACCGCCAGGGTGCGGCGCAGGTGGTCCAGCGCCTCGGCCGGGCGGTCGGCCTGCAGGGCGTATTCGCCGGCCAGCCGGCGCATGTTGGCGGTGTCGCCGGCCGGATCGGCCAGCACCGTCTCCAGCGCGGTGATGGCGTCGTCCAGGCGGCCCTGGCGGTAGGCCAATTGCGCGACCAGCGCCATCATCGCCGCGCTGGTGCCCGGGGTGAGCGCGGCGACGCGGCGGAACGCGGTCTCGGCGAAGGCGAAGTGCTGCTTGTCCAGGTAGGCGAAACCCAGCGCGTAGAGCAGGCGCGGGTCCTCCGGCAGCGCGTTGCTGGCGCGCGAGAGCAGCGCCAGCGCGCGGTCGGCGTCGCCGCGGCGCAGCGCCAGCATGCCGTCCACGCCGAGCAACTGCGGATGCTCCGGTTGCAGGCGCGCGGCGGTGCGGCTGAGCCGCTCCACTTCGTCCAGGTCGCCGCGGCCCAGCGCCAGGTGCGCGCGCATCACGTAGGCGAGGAATTCGTTGGGATCCAGCGCCGCGGTCTGCGCCAGTGCGTCCTCGGCCTGGGCCAGGTCGTTGGCGCTGACCAGCATGCCGGCGTGCAGCAGGTGCAGGCTGGCGTCTTCCGGCGCCAGCGCGATCGCGCGGCCGATGCTGTCCAGTGCGGCGGCGGTCTCGCCGTGCTGCTGCTGCGCCAGCGCCAGCCAGCGGAAGGCCTGCGGGTCGTCGGCGGCCTCGGCGGCCCAGGTCTGGGCGAGACGCAGCGCGTCGGCGGTGTCCTGGCGGCGCAGGGCGTCGAGAATGGGCTGGTGCATGTGGGTCCGGCGTTGGGGCAAACCCGCATTGTAGCGGGAGCGCCCGGCCGCCCTGCGCGGGCACCTGCGTCCGCGCGGCGGGTACATCGGGCGCATCGGGCCTCGCTGGGAGCGGCCGTGCCGCCGACGCTGCGGGGGACTGAGGCCACGCGGCGGCGAGGCGCGCCGAACATGCCGGGCTGCGCAGATGACTCGGTGCGCCGGACAGCGCTACGTGGTGACGGCGGTGATGGTGCGGGAACGGCGGAAGGAGCGTCGACGCGTGCCGCACCCGGGAATCCCGATGCGCCCACCTTGCTGACCGCCTGCCGCACGCCAGCGCGGGCGAGGTCGCCCGCCCGCCAGCGCGCCACCGCCGCTTAGGCCTCCACCAACCCCTCGGTCAGCCGTTCGGCCACCCAGCGTTCGGCGAAGCCGTCGCCACGCGCGTTCTCGATGAAGCCGCAATGCCCGCCCCAGCGGGCGATTTCCAGCCGGGCGAGGTCGGGCAGGCGCCAGCTGCGGAAGTCGTCCAGGGGAATCACCGGATCGTCCTCGGCCATCAGGATGTCGGCCGGCACGCGCAGGCCTTGCAGGCGCTCGCCGGCGATGCAGTAGCTGTCGAAGTAGGCATCCAGGCTGGCGAAGCCGGCGTGGCGCTCGGCCAGCCAGGCCATCAGCCCGCGCATGTCCAGCGCCAGGGTGGCGTCGTCGTAGCCGTGGCGGTCGGGGAACAGTTCGCGCTTGCGCAGCAGCGACTCGCGCCACTTGCGGCGGAAATACCAGTCGTAGAACTGCGGGCCGTTCTCGATCCGCTGCATGGTGGTGGCCGGGTCCAGCAACGGGCACACCGCGGCCACGTGCTGCAGCGGCAGGCCCGCGGCCGGCGCGCGCAGCGCCAGGCGCAGGGCGAAGTTGCCGCCCAGCGAATAGCCGGCGGCGAGCAGGGTCGGCGCGGGGAAGCGCTGCCACAGGTCGCAGGCGGCGTTGACCACTTCGTCCAGCCGCTCGGAGTGGAACAGGTCCACGTTGAGGTGGTGGGTGCCGCCGTGGTCGCGGAAGTTGAGCCGGAACACCTGGTAGCCCAGCGCCAGCATCTTGGCCGCGGTCAGGCGCATGTAGCTGGAGTCGGCGCTGCCTTCCCAGCCGTGCAGCAGCAGCACGGTGCCGCGCGGCGCTTCGCCGGCCGGCACGCTGAGCCAGCCCTGCAGGCGCACGCCATCGCCGCCGTCGAGGATGTGCGAGGTGGTGGTGGCGCCGCTGGCGGCGAGCAACTGTTCGCCACGGCGCACGCGCAGCAGGCTGGAACCCAGTACCGATTGGACGTGCGGGTTGCGCAGCCAGCGAGGGGGGGAGTAATCGGTCGCGTTCATGGGCAGCGAGCTTGCGCCTGTCGACTGGAGTAATCGGTCAAGCGCGGCGTCGGCAGTGTCCCGGTGTTCAGGGTTGTGCCATCGCCGTGACGATGCGCGCACGTGAGATCTCGGCGATGCGACGGCGCCCTTCCACGTCCTGCAGCCGGATCGGCTCCAGGAAATGCACCTCGGCCACCCGCCCCGGCTCGCCGAGCAGACGCAGGAAGTTGGCGAAGAAACTCTCGTGCGGCCCGAAGGCGACGATCTGCTGCGCCGAGCCGCCGGCACCGTAGCGCAGCGCCACCGGCTGCACCGCCACCTCGGCCTCGACTGCGGCCTGGAAGATGCGCGCATGGAACGGCCCCACGTCCTGGCCGCTGCGGGTGCGCCCTTCCGGGAACACGCCGACCGAGCAGCCGGAGCGCAGCCGCTCCAGCATCGCCTGCAACACCCCGCCCAGCGACTCGGTGCTGCCGCGCTGGTGGAAGATGGTCTGCCCGCGCGCGGCCAGCCAGCCGACCAGCGGCCAGCCGGCGATCTCGCGCTTGGCGACGAAGCCCATCATGCGCTGGCTGTGCAGCATCACGATGTCGATCCAGCTGACGTGGTTGGCGACGAACAGCACCGGGTTGGGCAAGGGCGCGCCGATGCGGCGCACGCGCAGGCCGAAGATGCGCAGCAGCCAGGTCGACCACCAGCAGACCATGCGGTCGCCGAAGGACTCGGTGCCGGCGCGGCCGGGCGACAGCGCCATGCACACCAGCAGGAACGGCAGCGACAACAGCACGTGCAACGCCAGCAGCGGCACGCGGTAGCCGTAACGAACCCAGCGCAGCGCCCCACCGTATTGGCGCATGGCGGGTGGGGAGAACTCGCTCATTCGAACAAGGGTACCGGAAGCGGGGGCCTAGCGGACAATTGTGTCACCCCGAAGACGCGCCCGCAGACACGTCGCCCGTGACCGCCGAGGCAGGGTTCAGCCCGGGACCGGGCTCAGCCGCGGTCGACCACCGCCAGGGTCAGCCGCGACACGCACACCGGCTTGCCGGCCGCGTCCTCGATGTGGATCTCCCACACCTGCGTGGTCCGGCCCACGTGCAGCGGCCGCGCGGTGCCGGTAACCGTGCCGCTGCGCGCGGCGCGCAGGTGGTTGGCGTTGATTTCCAGACCCACGCAGATCCGCCCCGGCTCCACGCACAGGTTGCCGGCAGTGCTGCCCAGGGTCTCGGCCAGCACCACCGATGCGCCGCCGTGCAGCAGCCCGTACGGCTGCCGCGTGCGCGCGTCCACCGGCATCGTCGCCCGCAGCCAGTCCGGCCCGGCCTCGGTGAAGACGATGCCCAGGTGCGCGATCAGGGTGTCGCGGCAATCGGCGTTGAGGACGGCGAGATCGGCAGGTTCGCGAAAGGGCATTGGGGGGCCGGGATTGGGGAGTCGGGATTGGGGATTGGCGACAGCGGCATCCCCTGCGCGGACATTATCGCGCCTGCACGGGGCATCCGGTCGCAGGGATCTGCTTTTACGAATCCCCAATCCCCAATCCCCGCCCCTCAAAGAATCGGCACCAGCCCCGAGCCGAACGCGGTCAACATCCGCACCAGCAGCCACTTCGGGCCGACGTTGACCTCGGGGAAGTCGCCGACCGCGCTGTAGCAGCGGTGGAAACCGGGGTCGCGCCGGGTCAGCGGCGCCGGGCAGTCGGGGCCGGGCTGGAATTCGTAGTCGGTGGCGTAGCGCCATGGCCAGAAGTCCAGCACCGGCAGCGCCTCGGAGACCTTGCCCATGCTGTAGTTCAGGCCCGACAGCACCGGCGGCTTGACCCGCGGCGCCACCACCCAGGAGTTCTCCGGCTCGATGTCGCGGCCGATGCTGGCCGCCAGCGCCTGCGCGAACGCCGGATCGTCGACGATCACCGCGCCCTCGGTGTTGTAGGTCTCGCTGCGCGGGTCGAAGTTGTGGGTGCCGATCACGCCGACGCGGCGGTCCACCACCAGCGACTTGGCGTGCAGGCCCATGCGCGCGCCCTCGCGGGTCACCGGCAGCGGCCGGTTGGCGATGCGCCGGCTCAGGTACGACGGACGGGTCTCGGTGCGCAGCACGCGGCGCGCGACCTGGCTGCCGTCGCCGCGGCTCCCTGACGGCCCGCC
>NZ_AQOI01000113.1:0-4847 GCF_000364665.1 Xanthomonas sp. SHU 199 | reverse complement strand
CGGCGCCAGCAGGTCGATGCGGGACAGCGGCTGGTCCGGCGCGTGTACGCTCGCCTCAAGCACGCGGACCAGCGCGTCTGCCATGCGCTCCATTGAGGCATCCTCGAAGAGGCTGCGGTTGAAGCGCCAATCCACGACCAATCCCGCTTCCGACGCCACGGCGTCCACCTGCAGGTCGAACTTCACCGGAGCGCCGGCGTTGTCCAGTGCCTCGACGTCCGCGCCAGGCAGGCACAACCCGGCGCGCTCCTGTGCTTGCAGCGCCAGGAAAATCTGCACCAAGGGCGTATAAGCGGGGCTGCGCCCGGAGCACAAGGCGTCGACCAGGATGTCGAAGGGCACGTCACGATGCTGAAGGGCTTCGATCACCGCTTCGCGGCTGAGCGCCAGGGCATCGGCGAACGTTACGTTGCCGCGTACCGGTACGCGCAGTATCAGCGTATTGACGAACAAGCCGACGACCGTCTCCAGTTCCTTGCGTTGCCTGCCGCTGACGGGGAAACCCAGCGCGATGTCGTCCTCGTTGCTGTAAACAGACAGGACCGTGGCCAGTGCCGCATGCAGATACATGAAAAGCGTGGCGTTGTTGGCCTGGCAGAGCGTCTGCGCGGACTGCAGCCATCGCGGCGGCAGAATCCGGCGGACGGTGGCGCCGTCGTAGGCCTGGACTGCAGGCCGCGGTTTGTCCAGCGGCAGGCTGTGCAATGCAGGCAAATCAGCCAGCTTTGCCTTCCAATAGTCGAGCTGCGCCAACTGTTCGATGCCCTCCGCCTGCTGGCTGCTCCATGCTGCGTAGTCGACGTAGTGGAGGATAGGCGCCGGCAGCGTCGACGGCGTGCCGGCGAAAAGCGCTGCGTAGAGCGCGCTGATTTCGCGCTCGAGAATACCGATTGACCATTCGTCCCCGGCAATGTGGTGGATGTTCAGCAGGAGCATCCAGTTGCCGCCGCCCAGTTCGCTGCACGTCGCGCGAAGCAATGGTCCGGCGGCGAGGTCGAAACGCCAATGGTTCTCGCGCTGCAGCACCCGTTGCAGCGCACGCTCCGCCTCTTCGGAGGCGAGAGTGGAGAGATCGATGTGCTCGAATGCAACGTGCCCGATGGACTGCACGCATTGCCGCAGCTCGCCGTCCTCCTCGGCAAAGACGGTCCTCAAGGCCTCGTGACGCGCCACCAGCGTATCCAGTGCGGTGCGCATGCATGCGACATCGAAACTGCCGTGCACGCGGTAGACGCCGACCATGTTGTATGCGCCATTCGCCTCGTCCAGCATGTGGAGCAGCCACATGCGGCGTTGTGCCGTGGATGCCGGCACCGACGTCCTTGTCCTCGGGGGCAGAACCGGGATGCCCGCGACATGCCGTATCTCCGAGTTGGCCAGTTGTTTCAGGATGTCCTGCTTGTGCTGGCGCAACAGATCCAGCAGTGCGCGATCAGGTGCGGGGCCATCGAAGTGGACCCGCAGATCGCCATTGTTCTCGGCCAGACGGATGCCGCTGCGAATGCATTCGCTCAGAAGATCGTGAATGTTCATGTGCGCGCAGAGGTCCGTTCCAAAGAAAAAGGGTTCATGGCGGGCTGGCGGCTGCCTGGCGGACTGCCGCGTTCCGCGCATACTTCATCGGTCGGAGTGTTGTGGATGGTGGATGCAATCGCGCCGCTGTCGAACTTCAGTACCTTGTCGGCGAGATGAAAGTAGCGCTCGTCGTGAGTGACCACGATGGAGGTCTTGCCCAACTTCTTCAGCTCAGGCAGGAAGGTGCCGTAGAAGAACTCGCGGAACTCCACATCCTGGTCCGCGGCCCATTCGTCGAAGACGTATATCTCGGATTGCTCGAAGTAGGCGATCAGCAGGGCGAGGCGCTTGCGCTGGCCATAGGACAGCCTGGTGGTCGACAGGCGTCCATGCTCGACGCTGACTTTGTCGGAGAGATGCAGTCTGTCCAGCCACGCTCGTACCTGTTCTGCCTCGACCTTTTTGCCGCGCTTCGCGGCCAGTGTTTCGAACAGGTAGTAATCCTGGAAGATCGCGGAAAAATACTGGAAGTGCGCCCGTTGCTCGGTCAATTGCACGCCATTGATCAGTACTTCGCCGGCATGCCGCTCGTACAGTCCGGTCAGCAGCTTCGCCGCGGTGGTCTTTCCGCTTCCGTTGCCGCCGACGAAATAGACGATCTCGCCGCGCGCGATGTCCAGGTCAAGTGGGCCGACATTGAATCCAGGACATTCCCCGTCCGGATTATCATGGCGGAACAACAGTCCTCTCGCCGACAGCGACTGGAACGGCTCCATCGGCAATGGTGATGAGGACTCCGTCTCCAAGGGTTCGAGTTTGAGCGCATGCAGATGCGTGACGGCCGCCTTTGCGGCATGGACGGTGCGGAACGAATTGATGAGTACCGTTAGTGGGCCGACGATGTAGAAAATGGTCAGCACGAACGTCGCCACCGGTTCGCGGTCCGGCACGCCGATGTGGGGGGACAGGAACAGCAGCGTGCCGACCCCGATAAAGATGATCGCGGTCGCCCAGCTATTGGATATGTTGAGGAACAGCTCTGCGGTCTTGGTGGCATCCTTGTATTTCTGGGCGAATCCCTCGAGCTCACCCCGGATCAGCCAATCCTCCCGCTCCGAGTTCAGCTTGAGTTCCTTGCTGCCATCAATGACCGCTTCGTAGCACTTGAACAGATCGTTCTCCACCTTGCGACGCAACTGGAAGCGCGCCTCCGCCCGGTCGGCGATGACGACTTTGGCCACGTAGAGGCCGATGACGAGGAGCACGAAGAAGACCAGGAACAGCCGGGAGGAGATGAGGGCGAGATAGACAAGGCACGCCAACACCACCGTGATATTGAACACGTAGTTGGGCAGTGCGACGAGGAAGTCGTGCAACGCAGGGACGTCGCGGGTGAGCGCTGCGTACAGCCGATGCCGCCCGATCGCCTCGATCCTGCGAACCGACAGGTGGCTGATGGCCTGCACCAGCTTGTGCCGGAGGCCGTGCAGCATGTCGGCACTGAGCCGCGAGAGCGTCACCTGGGAGATCAGGCCGAATCCCACCATCAGCACCAATGCGCCCGCAAACTCTGCGATTGCGTCCGGCGCGGCCACGGTGGCGCGCATGTCTCGGCCGACCAGGGCCAGCAGCCAGATGTTGGCTGCGCCGGCAGCGATACTGATCGCGCTTGCGAGCGCGATTTGCGGCTTGCTTTGCTTGACGACGTCCAACACCATGGCTTGATAGTCCGTCCTGCGCACGCTCAAAGATCGATGAAGGTGTCCGATGACGCTTCCCGTAAATCGCATGCCGCGTGCCGCACGCGCTCCAGTTGCAGTTGCTGGATCAGCAAGCGACCTTGTGCGGCAATCGTCTGGTTGGAGAACAGCAGCGGCAGATCGACGCGCAGTGCGAATTCGCGTTCGATGGACGAGGCGAGCTTGAGCAGCAGCAAGGAGTCGCCGCCTCTCGAAAGAAAGTTCTCGTGAATGCCGATGCCTTGTTGCTGCAGCGTGTCCTGCCACAGCATGGTCAGACGGTACTCGGTGTCATTGCGGGGTGGCGCATCGGCAGCCGCACCGCGTGGTGCGGAGCCTGGCGCAGGCAATGCGTTGCGATCCACCTTGCCGTTGGGGGTCAACGGGAGTGCGGAGAGCGGTACGAAGCGCGATGGCAGCATATGTGCCGGCAGGCGCATGGCCAGGAACGTGGCGAGATCGTCCAGAACCTCAAGCCCGGCGGGATCCGTTCTGTCCTCGCCCACCGATGACACGACGACATAGGCCAGCAGGATCCGACCTTCGGCGACCCCGGCCGTGCCGTGGCCGACCACGACGCATTCGATGACTGCCGGGTGCTCCAGCAGGCATGCTTCGACTTCTCCCGGCTCGACCCGGTAGCCGCGGATCTTCTCCTGGTTGTCCTTGCGTCCTCTGTACTGCAGGCGTCCATCGCTGGTCCAGCGCCCAAGATCGCCGGTCCGATAGACCCGGGTGCCGGCGTGGGGGTTGAACACGAACCGCTCCGCGGTGGGCGCAGGCTGGTTCAGATAGCCCCTGGCCAGACCGGCACCGGCGATATGGAGTTCGCCGACCATGCCGGTCGGAAGCGGATCGCCTGCCTCGTCCAGGACATAGACCTGAGTGTTGTGGATAGGCCTTCCTATGGACGCGTCCCCACCTTTGCTGCGCAGGCAGACGGTGGAATAGGTAGTGCTTTCGGAGGGGCCGTAGAGATCGTAGACCTTCACTGCCGCAAGCTGCGCATAAAGTGCGTCGACCAACTCCTGCTGCAGCAGCTCCCCGGCCAGGTTGAGGCAGCGCACGGAGGCGGGAATGGCGTCGGCATCGAGCAGTGCTCGGATGGCCGATGGAACCGTATTGATCAGCGAGACACCGTCGAACTGCTGGTCCCTGAGCGCCAGCACGTTCTCTGCCAGGACGACGCGGCCACCGCTGGCGAGCGGCACGAACAGTTCGAATACGGACAGGTCGAAGCAGATCGATGTCGCAGCGAGCACTGCGGACAACTCGCCGGCCGAATAGTGCGCGAGTGCCCATTGGATGAACGCGGCGGCATTGCGGTGTTCGATCAGGACGCCCTTCGGTCGCCCTGTCGAGCCTGAGGTGTAGATGACATAGGCGGCTTCGCGCGCGGACAGCCCGGTCGTCGCGCGCGCCGGGTTCAGGGCTGCGCGATCGCTCTGTCCGACATTGGCGTAAGGGAGGTCCGTACGGATGGCTGTCCCACCGATATCACCCAGGGCGTAGGCACCGGCCGCGTCGGCGAGCAGGATCGCGGGGCGCGCATCGTCCAGAATGTGCCGTATTCGCGATGGCGGATAGGCAGGG
>NZ_AQOI01000112.1:0-11303 GCF_000364665.1 Xanthomonas sp. SHU 199 | reverse complement strand
CGCCCCTTCGGGGCACCTTCTCCCGGTGGGAGAAGGGAGGCGGGTCTCGATGGCTGAAGCAACGTCGCGCACGCTCAAGCTCAAGACCCTCTCCCTGCGGGAGAGGGGTTAGGGTGAGGGTGCGGCGCACAGCGCGCGACCGCTTGCATGTCGCACAAAAGGTTCCTTGCGCGCAGCACGCAGTGCGCCGCGTCTCATGTCGCAGTCCGCTCCATGGGGATGTCCGGACCTTGTGCGTAGAATCGGCGCATGACCAGTGCAGCCGACAGCAGCGAATTGATCAAGGTGGTAGCGCTGCTCGGCGCGGCTGTGGTGGCGGTGCCGGTGTTTCGCAGGCTCGGCCTGGGCTCGGTGCTCGGCTATCTCGCCGCCGGCCTGGCGATCGGGCCGTTCGGCCTGGGCTGGTTCTCCGATCCGCAGGCGATCCTGCACGTCGCCGAATTGGGCGTGGTCATGTTCCTGTTCGTGATCGGCCTGGAAATGCGGCCCTCGCACCTGTGGAGCCTGCGCAAGCAGATCTTCGGCCTGGGTACTGCGCAGATCATCGTCTGCGCGAGCGTGCTGACCGGGGTCGGACTGGCCTTCGGCTTTCCATTGCCGGTGGCCTTCATCGCGGCCTCCGGCTTCGTGCTGACCTCCACCGCGGTGGTGATGCAGTTGCTCGGCGAGCGCGGCGACATCGCCTTGCCGGCGGGGCAGAAGATCGTCGCGATCCTGCTGTTCGAGGACCTGTTGATCGTGCCGCTGCTGGCGGTGGTGGCGTGGATGGCGCCGGTACCGGCGGACGCGTCTGCGCCGTCGCGCTGGATCGGCATCGGTATCGGCGCCGCGGCGATCGTCGGCCTGCTGGCGGCTGGGCGCTGGCTGCTCAACCCGCTGTTCCGGCTGCTGGCGGCGGCCAAGGCGCGTGAGGTGATGACCGCGGCCGCCCTGCTGGTGGTGCTGGGCGCGGCGCTGCTGATGCAGCTCGGCGGGTTGTCGATGGCAATGGGCGCGTTCCTGGCCGGCGTGCTGCTGTCCGAATCGACCTTCCGCCACCAGATCGAAGCTGACATCGAACCGTTCCGCGGCATCCTGCTGGGGCTGTTCTTCCTCGGTGTCGGCATGGCGCTGAACCTGGCGGTGGTGGCGGCCAACTGGACGCTGATCCTCAGCGGTGTGCTTGCCTTCATGGCCGCCAAGGCCGCGTGCATCTACCTGGTCGCGCGGCTCACCGGCAGCGGCCATGCGCAGGCGCTGGATCGCGGCGTGCTGATGGCGCAGGGCGGCGAGTTCGCCTTCGTGCTGTTTGCCGCCGCCAGCGGTGCCGGCGTCATCGACGCGCAGATCAATGCCAACCTGACCGCCATCGTGGTGCTGTCGATGGCGCTGACGCCGCTGTTCGTGCTGCTGTACCGGCGCTGGGCACCGGTGGAGGCGCCGTCGATGGAAGGCGTGGATGCAGCCGACGGCCTCACCGGCAGCGTGCTGATCATCGGTTTCGGCCGCTTCGGCCAGGTCGCCAGCCAGTCGCTGCTGGCGCGCGACGTGGACGTGACCATCATCGACAACGACATCGAGATGATCCAGAGCGCGGCCAAGTTCGGCTTCAAGATCTACTACGGCGACGGCACCCGCCTGGACGTACTGCACGCCTCCGGCGCGCACAGCGCCCGCGCCATCGCGGTGTGCGTGGACAACCGCGAGGCGGCCAATCGCATCGTCGAGCTGGCCACCACCGAGTTTCCGCAGGCCAAGCTGCTGGTGCGCTCCTACGACCGCGAGCACGCGCTGGAGCTGATCGCCGCCGGTGTGGATTACCACATCCGCGAGACCTTCGAATCGGCAGTGGAATTCGGCCAGGCCGCGCTGATCGAACTGGGCATGGACGAGAGCGAGGCGCGTTCCATCGCCCGCGAGATCCGGCGACGCGATGCGGAGCGGCTGGAACTGGAGATCGCCGCCGGCGACGTGCGTGCTGGCAGGGGCCTGATGTACGGCAACATCACCCCAGTGGTGCCGACCCCGACTCCGTTCACGCCGCCGCGGCGCGAGAGCCGCACGCTCAATCCGGAAGGCGTGCCGGTCGAGACCGGCGAGCCGCGTCGCGGCGATTAGCCACGGCAAGGCAGCATTGTGTGCGGTGCCCGTGTGGGAACCGATAGGGACTTGCGGCGAGCCCGCCGGATGCACTGTGGGAGGGACTTCAGTCCCGACGGATTACGATTTCGGAAGCACACACCACTTTGCGCGTCGTGGCTGCATGACAGTCGACTCCCGGGTACCTTTTGAGTACCCCGCCCGAGCGATGCCGCCTCAGCGCAAGAACGCCTGCAGCGCCCGCACGTAGCCCGGATCGTCGCTGATGTCGTTGTGGTCGGCCTGCGCGAAGACGACCACGGTCGGGCGTTGCGCCAGGGCCTCGAGCAGGGCATCGGTGCTGGCCGGCGGCACCACCTGATCGCGACCAGCACGCAGGATCAGGAGTGGGCCGCCATAGGCGCGCAAGGCGCGCGCCGAATCGTAGCGATCGCGCAGCAGCCAGCGCACCGGCGCCCACGGGTAGTGCGCCTGCGCCGCCGACACCAGGCTGTCGAACGGCGTTACCAGCACCAGGCGCGCCACCGCGCGACGCGCCGCCAACTGGCTGGCCACGCCGCTGCCCAGGCTGCGTCCCAGCACCGCGATCTGTGCCTGTGGTTGCGCGGCGCGCACATGGTCGTACAGCGCCACCGCGTCGCCGACCAGTGCGTTCTCGCTGGGCTTGCCGTCGCTGGCGCCGTAGCCGCGGTAGGCGAGCAGGTAGAGGCTGTGGTCGGGCAGGGCGGCCTGCAACTGCGCGCGTGCGAAACGCAGATCCTCGGCATTGCCGCCGAAGTACAGCAGCACCTTGTCGCGACCGGGATTGACCTGCCAGCCGCGCAGCTCCACGTCCGCGCCGCGACGCAGCGCGAAATCGGTCTGCGCCGGTGCCACCCGCGTGCCCTGCGGGAAATACAGCAGGTCGCGCTGGCCCAGGTAGAGCAAGGCACAGACCACCATATAGGCCGCGGCGAGAATGGCCGCCGCGATCGCGGTGTAACGCAGCATCGCGCTAGCCGTGCTTGCGCTGCGCCTCGGCGAAGGCGGCCAGTTGCTCAGGTGTGGCCTCGGCCTGGTGCTGCGCCTTCCAGTCGGCGAACGGCATGCCGTAGACGCGCTCGCGCGCCTGTTCCTTGCTGAGGTCTTCGCCTTCGGCGGCCGCCGCCTCGCGGTACCAGTCGGCCAGGCAGTTGCGACAGAACCCGGCCAGGATCATCAGGTCGATGTTCTGCACGTCAGGGCGGGCCTGATTGAGGTGCTGCAGCAGGCGACGGAAGGCGGCGGCCTCGATGCGGGTGGTGTCGGTCATGGCGGAATCGGGGACAATGGACATCCCCAGACTCTACACCCGCCCGCCCCGATGACCGATTCCGCGCCCGTCTCCTCCGTCCCGGCCCGCATCCTCGACGGGCGGCGCATCGCCGAAGACCTGCTCGACGAGCTGAAGGCGCGGGTCGACGCGCGGCTGGCGGCCGGGCAGCCGCGGCCCGGATTGGCGGTGGTGCTGGTGGGCGGCGATCCGGCCTCGGCGGTCTACGTGCGCAACAAGCGCCGCGCGGCCGAGAAGGTCGGCATCGAGGCGTTCGACTACGACCTGCCGGCGGGCACCAGCGAAGCCGAACTGCTGGCGCTGATCGACCGGCTCAATGCCGATCCCAAGATCCACGGCATCCTGGTGCAGTTGCCGCTGCCGGGCATCCCCGATGCCAGCCGGCTGATCCATCGCATCGATCCGCGCAAGGACGTGGACGGCTTCCATCCGGAGAACGTCGGCCACCTGGCGCTGCGCGAATTCGGCCTGCGCCCGTGCACCCCGCGCGGCATCGTCACCCTGCTGGCGCATACCGATCAGCCGGTGCGCGGGCGCAACGCCACCATCGTCGGCGTCAGCAACCACGTCGGCCGGCCGATGGCGCTGGAACTGCTGATCGCTGGCTGCACGGTCAGCTGCTGTCACAAGTTCACCCCACCGGAGGTGCTGGAGGCGCGGGTGCGCGACGCCGACATCTTGGTGGTGGCGGTGGGCCGGCCGGGGCTGATCCCGGGCGAGTGGGTCAAGCCCGGCGCGGTGGTGATCGACGTCGGCATCAACCGCCTGGACGACGGCCGCCTGGTCGGCGACGTCGGCTTCGACGCGGCGGCGCAGCGCGCCAGTTGGATTACGCCGGTACCGGGCGGGGTCGGGCCGATGACCGTGGCCACGCTGATGCAGAACACGATCGAGGCTGCTGAGGCGGCGGGGAGTCGGGATTAGGGATTCGTTGAAGGCTGCGCGGGATTGGGGATTCGGGATTCGGGATTCGTTAAAGGCAACAGCAAAAGCGCATGCGCGGCCTTTCCGGTTTGCATGCGGGATCGGCAGGCCGTCGAGATCGCCCTGCTGAAAGAGAGGCAAACGGCCCGACCGCGCAGGGCGCGGTCTTGACGAATCCCCACTCCCGAATCCCCAATCCCCGCCCCAAATGCGTTAAAATGCCGCGCTTCCCCACACTCGGGTCCGCCGATGCTGCGCATCCAGGCTGAAGCTCTCACCTACGACGACGTCTCGCTCGTCCCCGCCCATTCGACCGTCCTGCCCAAGGACGTCAGCCTGGAAACCCGGCTGACCCGCGACCTGCGCCTGAAACTGCCGATCCTCTCGGCCGCGATGGACACGGTCACCGAGCACCGCCTGGCGGTGGCCATGGCCCAGCTCGGCGGCATCGGCATCATCCACAAGAACCTGACCCCAGCGCAGCAGGCGGCCGAAGTGGCCAAGGTCAAGAAGTTCGAGGCCGGCGTCATCACCGAGCCGTTCACGGTCGGTCCGGAGACCACCATCGGCGAGGTGCTCAAACTCACCCGCGCCCGCAACATCTCCGGCGTGCCGGTGGTCGACGGCAGCGAACTGGTCGGCATCGTCACCAGCCGCGACATGCGCTTCGAGAAGAAGCTCGACGATCCGGTCCGCCACATCATGACCAAGAAGGATCGCCTGGTCACTGTGCGCGAAGGCGCCAGCGACGAGGAAGTGCTGCAGCTGCTGCACCGCCATCGCATCGAGAAGATCCTGGTGGTCAACGACGGCTTCGAGCTGCGCGGCCTGATCACGGTCAAGGACATCCAGAAGAAGACCGACAACCCCAACGCCGCCAAGGACGCCGCCACGCGGCTGCTGGTCGGCGCCGCGGTGGGCGTCGGCGGCGATACCGAGCAGCGCATCGAACTGCTGGCCGCGGCCGGCGTGGACGTGGTCATCGTCGACACCGCGCACGGCCATTCGCAGGGCGTCATCGACCGCGTGGCCTGGGTCAAGAAGACCTACCCGCAGCTGCAGGTGATCGGCGGCAACATCGTCACCGGCGACGGCGCGCTGGCACTGATGGACGCCGGCGCCGACGCGGTCAAGGTCGGCGTGGGTCCCGGCTCGATTTGCACCACGCGCGTGGTCGCCGGCGTCGGCGTGCCGCAGATCACCGCGATCGATATGGTCGCCGAGGCGCTGCAGGACCGCATCCCGCTGATCGCCGACGGCGGCATCCGCTACTCCGGCGACATCGGCAAGGCGCTGGTCGCCGGCGCCTCCACGGTGATGGTCGGCGGCCTGTTCGCCGGCACCGAGGAAGCCCCGGGCGAGGTCGAACTGTTCCAGGGCCGCAGCTACAAGAGCTACCGCGGCATGGGCAGCCTGGGCGCGATGGAGAAGGGCAGCAAGGATCGGTACTTCCAGGATGCCTCCGACGCCGACAAGCTGGTGCCGGAAGGCATCGAAGGCCGCGTGCCGTACCGCGGTCCGCTCAGCGGCATCATCCACCAGCTGATCGGCGGCCTGCGCGCGACCATGGGCTACGTGGGATGCGCCACCATCGAGGACATGCGCACCAAGCCCAAGTTCGTCACCATCACCGGTGCCGGCCAGCGCGAGAGCCACGTCCACGACGTGCAGATCACCAAGGAACCGCCGAACTACAGGATGGGCTGACGCCCATCCGGGAATGGGGAATCGGGAGTCGGGAATCGATGAACCAGCGTCTGCACCGCTTTGCCCATTCCCGATTCTCCGTTCCCGATTCCCGGCCCCAATGACCAACATCCACAGCGACAAGATCCTCATCCTCGATTTCGGTGCGCAGTACACGCAGTTGATCGCGCGGCGCATTCGCGAACTGGGCGTGTACTGCGAGATCTGGGCGTGGGACCACGATCCGGCCGAGATCGCCGGCTTCGGCGCCAAGGGCATCATCCTCTCCGGCGGTCCGGAATCGACCACGCTGCCGGGCGCGCCGGCCGCGCCGCAGGAAGTGTTCGACAGCGGCCTGCCGATCTTCGGCATCTGCTACGGCATGCAGACCCTGGCCGCGCAGCTCGGCGGCGCCACCGAAGCGGCGGACCAGCGCGAGTTCGGCCACGCCGAGGTCGAGGTGGTCGCTGCCGATGCGCTGTTCTCCGGGTTGACCGATCACGCAGGCGCCTCGCGTTTAAACGTGTGGATGAGCCACGGCGACCACGTCTCGCAGGTGCCGCCGGGCTTCACCATCACCGCCGTCACCGACCGCATCCCGGTCGCGGCCATGGCCAACGAGGCCAAGCGCTGGTACGGCGTGCAGTTCCATCCGGAAGTCACCCACACCCTGCAGGGCCAGACCCTGCTGCGCCGCTTCGTGGTCGACGTGTGCGGCTGCGCCACGCTGTGGACCGCGGCCAACATCATCGACGACCAGATCGCCCGCGTGCGCGCCCAGGTCGGCGACGACGAGGTGATCCTCGGCCTGTCCGGCGGCGTGGATTCGTCGGTGGTCGCCGCGCTGCTGCACAAGGCGATCGGCGACAAGCTGACCTGCGTGTTCGTCGACACCGGCCTGCTGCGCTGGCAGGAAGGCGACCAGGTGATGGCGATGTTCGCCGAGCACATGGGCGTCAAGGTGATCCGCGTCAACGCCGCCGACCGCTATTTCCAGGCGCTGGCCGGTGTCAGCGATCCGGAAGCCAAGCGCAAGATCATCGGCAACCTGTTCGTGGAGATCTTCGACGAAGAGTCGAACAAGCTCCGCAATGCCAAGTGGCTGGCGCAGGGCACCATCTACCCGGACGTGATCGAGTCGGCCGGCAGCAAGACCGGCAAGGCCCACGTCATCAAGAGTCACCACAATGTCGGTGGCCTGCCCGAGCACATGAAGCTGGGCCTGGTCGAGCCGTTGCGCGAACTGTTCAAGGACGAAGTGCGGCGCCTGGGCGTCGAACTCGGCCTGCCGCGCAGCATGGTCTACCGCCATCCGTTCCCCGGCCCCGGCCTGGGCGTGCGCATCCTTGGCGAAGTGAAGCGCGAGTACGCCGAACTGCTGGCCAAGGCCGACGCGATCTTCATCGACGAACTGCGCAAGGCCGACCTCTACGACAAGACCAGCCAGGCCTTCGCCGTGTTCCTGCCGGTGAAGTCGGTCGGTGTGGTCGGCGATGCCCGCGCCTACGAGTGGGTGATCGCGCTGCGCGCGGTGGAGACCATCGACTTCATGACCGCGCACTGGGCGCACCTGCCGTACGACTTCCTCGGCACCGTGAGCAATCGCATCATCAATGAGCTGCGCGGGGTCTCGCGGGTGGTGTACGACATTTCAGGGAAGCCGCCGGCGACGATCGAGTGGGAGTGAGGTGACCTCCTTCGTGGGCGGCGCTGGCTGATCGGCGCGCCCTGAAGCAGGCTTGGCATTGCGGTTGTGTTCCGGCTCACCTTCCAGCATCGCGTCCAGCAGGTCGCTGTCCGTCAGCTCGGTACTGCGTAGCTCCAGCGCCTGATACGGCGTGTCTTTCTTCGAAGAACCTCCCGCACCGTCGCCCGGATGCGGCGATCGGCTCCACAAGTCGCTGCCGGCTTGGAGGCGTCTTGAGGTATTCGACGACCTGTGGGTATGCTCCCGCGTGGCGGATCAGGGCGAGGTGTTGCGCGAGGTTCCGCAGTCCGGGTTGTGGCAGATCACGGCCTTCAGGGCGCGGTCTTTGCCGCCTGGGTGGCTTCGATCGCCCCTGCGGCTGCCGCCAGTGCAGCGGCGGCCTGCGTGTCCTTGCGCTCGCTGTAGCGGTCGACCAGGTAGTCGCTGCGGCCGCGCACCAGATAGGTGAACTTCACCAGTTCCTCCATGACGTCCACCACGCGGTCGTAGTACGCCGATGGTTTCATGCGGCCATTGGCGTCGAACTCCTGCCAGGCCTTCGGCACCGACGACTGATTCGGGATGGTCACCATCCGCATCCAGCGCCCAAGCAGGCGCAGCGCGTTGACCACGTTGAAGGATTGCGAACCACCGCAGACCTGCATCACCGCGAGCGTGCGTCCTTGCGTCGGGCGGACGCTGCCTTCCTGCAGGGGCAGCCAGTCGATCTGGTTCTTGAAGACCGACGACACCGCGCCATGACGTTCGGGGCTCACCCAGACCTGGCCTTCCGACCACAGCGAAGCGGCGCGCAGTTCCTGCACCTTCGGATGGTCCGGGCCGACGGCATCGACCATGGGCAGGTCGTGCGGATCGAAGACGCGGGTCTCGGCGCCGAAGTAGTCGAGCAGCCGTTGCGCTTCCAGTGCCAGCTTTCGGCTGTAGGACTCTGGACGCAGTGATCCATACAGGATCAGGATGCGCGGCTTGTGCTCGGCATCGCCGGCAGCCAGGCGCGCGCGATCCGCTGTGGGCGCAAGCGTTGCATCCAGATTGGGAAGGTCCATGATCGATTGCCTGGGTTAATTAATTCAATTATTCTAAAATAATGGAACATTTGACCGCAACCAAGGCCTTGTCAGCACTGGGCCACGAGACCCGTCTGGCCATCTTCCGGCTGCTCGTCCAGGCCGGACCGGCGGGCAAGCTGGCGGGCGAGATCGCCAGCGCGCTGACCCTGCCGGGGCCGACCCTGTCCTTCCACCTGAAGGAGCTGGCTGCTGTCGGAATGATCCGCGCCGAGCAAAGGGGCAGGACGGTCTGCTATCGCGCCGAGTTCGACACGATGACGCGCCTGCTCGATTACCTGACCGAGAACTGCTGCGGCGGCGACGCGCGTTGCGGAGAGGGGCGGACTTGTTGACGCTTGGCATTCGATGCGGAATGGCTGCGACATGAGCGTGGGCGCGGCTCATGTCGTGCCGACGGCGCATCGCCAGGCAGTCGCCAACCGCCGTGTCGTTCTTCTGCACATACCGAGGTGATGTCATGGACGTGGTGATCAGCCTGGCGCAGTTCGATCCGCAGACGGAAGAACTGCTGCAGTCCTCGGGGTTGCCCACCTCCGACCTGATCGCCGGTCACGCGTCGCGACAGTTCCTTGCCGCGCGTCGGGGTGGGTTGCTCGGCACCGTGGCTGTCGAATTCCATGGCGAACATGGCGTGCTGCGTTCGTTGTGCGTCGCGGAGGGGCATCGCGGTGATGGCCTCGGGCGTCGGCTGGTTCGGGAGGCGGAGCGCCTGGCTGTGCAGCGTGAGGTGCTTGCCTTGTATCTGCTGACCACGACGGCGCAGGATGTGTTCGCCGCCATGGGCTACGTGCAGTGCGACCGGGGGCAGGTGCCGCCGCTGGTCGGGGCGTCGAGCCAGTTCGAACGCCTCTGTCCGTCCAGCGCTGTCTGCATGTCGAAGCGGCTGTGATCCAGGCCATCAACAAAGGAAGCCGGTGACCATGACAGCGACTGTCGTTTCGGCCAGTCCCGTGCATGCCCAGCGCATCGCGGACATTTACAACCACTACATCGCCAACACGTGCGTCACGTTCGAACTGGATCCCGTGACGTCGGCCGATATGGCCAGGCGCATTGAAGACGTCCAGCGCGTCGGCCTTCCGTGGCTGGTGGCGCTGGTGGGCGACGAGGTTGCCGGGTATGCCTACGCCACCCAATGGAGAGCGAGAAAGGCGTACCAGCGTTCGGTGGAATCCACGATCTATCTGGCTGATGGGCATCGCGGGCGAGGGCTGGGCGCTGTCCTGTATGGCGCGCTGCTGGAAACACTGCGACGGCTGGAGTTGCACGCAGTCATCGGCGGTGTCGCTCAGCCGAACGATGCAAGTGCCCGGCTGCACGAGGCGCTGGGGTTCAAGAAGGTCGCGCACTTCGAGCAGGTCGGTTACAAGCTCGGCCGTTGGGTGGATGTCGCTTACTGGCAGTTGCTTCTTCCAGTCGCGCCCCACGAAAACGGGGTCTGACTAGCGACGCTGGTAGACGACGCCCTGAACCAAGACCTGATCTTGCTCCGGCGCCTCGTCGAAACGTCGATGCGCTTCGGCAATGGCGCGTTGATTCTCGTTCGCCCAGTGGACCAGCGCCATGACCGGCTTCAATAGCGTGCGTCCAAGGTCGGTCAGTGCGTAATCGACGCGCGGAGGGATCGTCGGATACAGCGTCCGCGTGACCAGTCCATCGCGTTCCAGTCCGCGCAGGGTCAGCGTCAGCATGCGCTGGGAAATGCCGTCGATGCCACGCTTCAATGCGTTGAAGCGCTGCGGGCCGTTCGCCAGCATGGCGACGATGTAGAGACTCCACTTATCGCCGATGCGATCCAGGATTTGACGCGTCGCCAGGCAGCCCCCCGCATCAGGTGCAGGGACGTCGACAGGTGGGTCGATGTGACCAGGTGACATCTGGTCACGCGTGTGCCGGCACGGCGCTGCGCTTGGACGGCGCATCGCCAGGACACGCCTCCCAGCGCAGATCGCCGGTGTAGCGCGACGCCATGCGGCCCTGGTCGTCCAGCGCGAACAGATGCAGCCAGCGATTGTCGAACAGCGCGCGAACCTGCGGATGGCGTTCGAGGATGTCGGTGATCGCGGCTGTCGGTGCTTCGATCAGCACCGACAGCCGCAGCGGTTCGTGGATCAGCCGTTCGCCGTCGTGGACCGATTGCCAGGGGAGTCCGCCGCGCAGCAGGCCGCCGTTGCCCTCGACCACGCCGATGCCGCCGGTGACGTTGTGCAGCAGCTTGTTGCCGGCGCCGAAGACCTCGGGTGCGACGGTCGAGCCGTAGTACTGCAGGCTGATCCAGCTGGCGACCACCACCGGTGCGGTCAGGATCAATTCCAGCACACCGAAACCTTCGTCGCGCCGCCAATCGTAGTCGTGCAGGAAGGCGCGTCCCGCCAGGTCGCGTCCGGTCGTGCGCGCACGCGGCGCGGCGATGAAAGCCTGGCAGCCGGCCAGGGCCCATTCCGGGCGCAGCTCGGCCCAGTCGCGGGCGCGATGCGCGATGTCCTGGCTGCGCTGCGCGCGTGGCAGGCGCAGCGCGCGCTCG
>NZ_AQOI01000111.1:0-23295 GCF_000364665.1 Xanthomonas sp. SHU 199 | reverse complement strand
TCGCGGGCGATCAGCGCCGCGGCCGCGGCCGCATGCTGCTGCAATACCTGCGCTGCACGATGGAACACGGCCGCGCGCTCGCGCGGCGGCGTGGCCGCCCAGGCGCGTTGCGCCTCGCGCGCCTGCGCCACCGCCGCGGCCACGTCGGCGGCATTGGCCTGGCCGACGCGATGCAGCGGCGTGCCGCTGCCCGGTTCGATCACCTCGAGGACGCCGCCCTGGGCGGCGACCCACTCGCCGTTGAAGATGCGCTCGCTCCAGGTGGATGCGGCGGCCAGAGGTTCGGTGCTGTGCATGCTGTTTGCTCTCGTGGAAAGAGGAAGAAAGAGTGGTTCAGAGGGCGGTGGCGGCCAGGCCGCCATCCACCGGCAGGTTGACGCCGTTGATCCAGCGCGCCGCATCGGAGGCGAGGAACACCACCGCTTCGGCGACCTCGTCGGCATAGGCCGGGCGCTTCATCTTGCCGGCATCGGCCTGGACCCGCTCGGGCCCGAGCATGGTGACGAAATCGCCCAGGATCGGCGTTAACACCGGACCGGGCGCGACGCTGTTGACCCGCACCGAATGCGCGGCGAACCAGTCGCGCGAGCGCAGCAGCGTCCACACGATCAGCGCTTCCTTGAAGTACTGGTAGCAGGTCGCCTGCGGCACCGGATGCGCCGCCAGCCAATCGCTGCCGGCGGCGTAGCTGTCGGCGGCGGCCAGCTGCTTGTGCAGGTCCAGCCGCTGCGGCCACTCGGCGCCGAGGATGGAGGCGATGTTGATGATGCTGCCGCCGGGCACGATGCGCGGCAGCAACGCCTGGCTGAGGTGGCGCAGGCCCAGGTAGTTGACCTTCGCCACCACGTCCACTGGCGCGGTGCCGGGCACGCCGGCGATGTTGGCCAGCGCATCGATGCGCTCGGGCAGCTGCGCCACCAGCGCGTCGATCGAGGCCGGGTCGCCCAGATCGGCCTGGTGGAAGCCGTGCAGGGTCATGTTGACCGGCTGGCGGTCGATGCCGATCACGGTGGCGCCGTGGAAGCGCGCCAGGCGCGCGACCTCGGCGCCGATGCCGGAGGCTACGCCGGTGACGAGGATTGTCTTGTTGTGCAGGTTCATGGCAGCGCGTGTCCGTTGCGAAGTTGGTCAGAAGACGTGGATGTACTGGACGTTGACGTTGTGGCCGGAGGGCGCGTTCTTGACCTCCACCGGCATGTAGAAGTTGGCGTTGAAGATGTTCTTCTGGTCGATCCGCCAGGACAGGCCGGGGCCCAGGTAGAACTGGGTCTGCTTGCTGTCGGCGACGCGTTCGCCATTGGTGCGGTTGTCGCGCAACTGCTTGAGGTAGTAGCCGTTGATGCCCAGGTGCAGGTCCTTGACCACTTCCAGCGAACTGGCGAAGTTGAGCCAGGCGGCGTCGCCGGCCTGGCCGTTGCGGAACACGAAACCGTCGCCCTGCGGCACGTTGGAGGCCTTGTCGGCGCGGAAGTTGTAAATGTAGTTAAGCCGTCCGCTGATTTCCCAGCGCGGCGTCGGCAGGATGCTGAAGGCCCAGCTCGGCAGCACCGACCAGTAACCCGCGCCCTGGTTGACGTCGCGGTTGCGGTCGAACTTGCCGATCGGCGCCAGCACATCCAGTTCGAAGCGTTGCGAGAACACCGGGCGGCCATTGCGGATCACCGGTGCCATCTGCAGGTAGGGGCCGATGGTCAGGTCGCCCAGGCCGGCGCCGTTGTCGCGCAGCGCCACCGGGCTGTCGTACGCGAACGACGTATCCAGATCGACCAGCGCCGCCAGTGCGGTGATGCCGAGGGAGCCGCCGAACAGCTTGTAGTCGCTGAGGTAGGCCACCTGGGTCACCCACACCGAGGAGCCGATGTGCGGATCGCGGAACACCGGCACGTCGTCGCCGTGCGCGTCCTTGATCGCGTCGAAGTCGTAGCGGCGCAGGTACTGGATCGCGGTCCAGCCCGGGTTGGGCTTGCTGAAACCGTCGAAGAAGCTGGTGCCGCCGGTATTGATGCCGGTCGGCAAGGTGGCGCTCTGCGGCACCGATTGCGCGGCCGCCGGGGCGACCCAGGCGATGGCCAGCACGGCGAACAGAGACAGGCGCGCACGGGCACGCGGCGACGAGGGGACACGGTAGCGGACACGCTTCACGGGCAGGCACTCCAAGCGAAAGGGGAACGGCGGGGTGCGGGGGGACAGGAACGCGAACACGCATCGCGCGCAGGGCGCGACCACGCGGCGACGCACGCAGTCAGCGGGACGCTGGCGGCGGGTCGGGAATCAGCGAGAAAGAAGGGCGGACGGCAAGAACCAGCCGCGCCGCAGGGGGCCGCTACAGGCGGTCGAGCGCGTCCAGCCGGTCCAGCGCCTGCAGCAGCGCGCGTGCCGAGGTCGCGCCGAGCGCGGTGCCGAGCTGCTGCTCCATGCGCACTACTTCGGCTTCGGCCTGCGCCAGCAGCGCCGTGCCGGCGGCGGTCAGATGCAGATGCTGCATGCGCCGGTCCTGGCGCCCGCGCACCTGCCGCAGCAGTTTGCGCTTGACCAGGCGCGCGACCACGATCGCCAGGTTCGGCGGCGACACGCTCAGCACCTCGCCCAGCTGCCGCTGGTTGATGCCGGGATTGGCGTCCACCAGCACCAGCAGCGAATACTCCACCGGCTTCAGCTCGAAGGCGCGTACGCAGTCCTGGAACAGCCGCCGCACCTGCAGTTCGGTGCGGGTGATGCGGTAGCCGATCAGGCTGGTCAGGCGCCGCTGGTCCACGCTGTCCGCCGTGTGCGGATCGGCGGGCAACGCGCTGTTGGACATCTCGGGACTCGGTTTCGAACTCACTGCGCTTCCTGCATGGGGCGTCCTGCGGCCAGGTCACGGCGGCTGCGCACGCATCCGTCGGCGCCGGCCGGCGGTGCCGTCGCCATTGCATTGTAGGGGCATGGCCGCGCATGGTCACAACGCAGCGTCCACGCGCCGCAGCAGCGCCCGGTACGGCGCGGCGGCGGTCCACAGGCACAGCGCGCCCAGCAGCGCCGCACCCATGCACACCACGCCCAGCGACAGCCCGACCTGGCGCTCGTCGGCGAGTACGTGGTCGGTGCCCAGCGCCACCAGGTACGGCCCCAGGCCCAGACCGATCAGGTTGACCAGCAGCAGGTAGATCGAGGTGACCTGGCCGCGCAGGCGATTGGGGGTGACCGCCTGCAGGATCGCCGGCGCCAGCGCCACCGGCATGCCCAGCACGAACGTGGTCAGCGCGATCGCCGCCAGCGCCGGCCACGGCCCTGGTGCCACCGCGAACAGCGCACTGCTGATCACCAGCAGCACGGCGCCGACCAGCGAGATCTTCAGTGCCGCGTCGCGGCTGCCGCGCGCCGCCAGGCGGTCGGCCAGAAAGCCGCTGAACAGCATGCCGGCGATGCCGAAAGTGAGGATGATGATGCCGTAGGCCGGGCCGATCTCGCCCGGGGTCCACTGCCAGCGGCGGATGAAGGTGGCCGGCAACCAGGCGGTGATGCCGAAGGTGATCATCGCGATCACGCCGTTGGCCAGGAACAGCGCCACGTACACCCGCGCATTGTCGCGCAGGTGGCTCAGGTCCGGGCGCACGCTCGGCACCGCGGCGGCCTGCTCGCGCCGCGCCGGCTCGCGTACCGTGGCCATCAGCGCGATCACCGCCAACCCGGGCAGCGCGACCAGGATGAAGGCCGCCTGCCAGGGCCGGAAGCTGCCCAGCAGCGGCAGCACCACCGTGCTCTCCTTGCTGGTGGCCGCGATCACCAGGCCACCGACGATGAACGCCGCCGCCGAGCCGATGTAGACGCCGGAGGTGTACACGCTCATCGCCCGCGCGCGCTTTTCCGGCGGGAAGTAGTCGGCCAGCATCGAGTACGCCGCCGGCGACAGCGAGGCCTCGCCGACGCCGACGAACACCCGCGCCAGGAACAAGGTGAAGAAGCTGGTGACGTAGGCGCCGGCGGCGGTCGCCGCGATCCATACCACCACGCCGAGCACGATCAGGTTGCGACGGTTGCGGCGGTCGGCGACGCGGCCGAGCATCACCCCGATCAGCGTGTAGAACACCGCGAAGGCGAAGCCATGGACCAGGCTGAAGGCCGAGTCGGACAGCTGCAGGTCGCGCTTGATCGGCTGCACCAGCAATCCGAGGATCTGCCGGTCGACGAAGGACAGCGTGTAGGCCAGCAACAGCACGATGGTGACGTACCACGCATACAGCGGGCGGTACGGCGCAGACGATGGCAGCGGATCGCGCATGGAAAGGCTCCGGCTCAGAAGCGCAGGGTCAGGAAGGGGGCGATGTAGAAGTAGTCGCGGCCGCGCACCGGTCCCTCGCGCAGGAACGGCCCGGCCTGGGTGTAGTGGGCGTACACGTCCAGGCTGGCGAAGGCGTTGAAGCGATACTTCACCCACAGCACCGAGCGCGTGCCGATGTCGCGCGCGTCGTTGGCGTCGCCCGGCTGCAGCACCCGCCAGCCGGCCGCGTACACGCCGTCGTGCAGGCTCTGCCGCTGCAGCTTGAGCACGTACATGTCGATCCACAGCCGCTCGCTGGGACGCAGCACCAGTTCCGGGCCGATGGCGCGCACGTTGCTGCTGATCATGCTGCCGTCGAACACCGAGGCGCGCGCGTACAGGCCATTGAAGGTGTTCAGTTCGCCATCGCGCGGATCGCGGTCGCCGGAAGACACCTCCATGCGCCAGCCCAGGCGCGGCGTCCACGTCGTCGTGGCGAAGGTATAGCCGCCGAACAGCGTGCCCTGCCAGGCGCGCACGCGCTGGCCGGCGAAATGGCCGCGCTGGCCGATCAGCTCCAAGTCGTAGTCCCAGCCCTGCACCGCGCCGCTCAGGCGCGTGGACAAGGTGTGCCGATGCTCCTCGCCGACCACCCCGCCATAGCGACGCCCGTCCTGCACGGTGTCCAGGTACAGCGTCTCCAGCAGCGCCGCCTTCGGCTGGCTGGGCGACAGCGGCACTTCGGCGTGCGCGCCCCACAGGCGCTGGTCGCGGTTGCTGCGGTCGTCGAAGCTGCCGGTGCGGGTCAGCACCGGGCGTCCCCACAGCAGGCCGCCGCTCCAGCGCGGCTGCCGGGTCAGCAGCCGCACCGCATCGAACGGCATGCGCGAGTTGGCCGGATCGCGCGGGTCGAGCAGGCGCTGCCAGGCGTAGGCGATCTGCTGGCGGCCGGCGCGCAGGCGCCAGGCCGGCGCCTTCTGCCCGTCGGACAGTTCGACGAAGCCCTGCGCCAGGTCCAGCGGGTTGCGGTCGGTGGCCTGCACCGGCCGCGTCTGCAGGCCGGCGACGCGGCTGTCGGCCAGTTCCCCGAACAGGCGCACATAGGCCGAGGGCCGGTAGTCGGCCCACAAGCGCAGCCGCTGCTGCGCATAGCCGTGCGGATCGGTGGCGAAGCGGCCGAAGCCGGCGTGCTCGCGGTAGTCGTACAGCGTGCGGCTCTCGCCGCCGAGGCTGAGCCAGCCGTCGCCGAGCGGGAGGTACTTCCACTTCTCCCAGCCCTGGCGCGGACGCTCGGCCAGCGCCGAATAGTCTTCCTGATCGGCCAGCAGCTTGCCCTGCGGGCCGTTGGGTTCGGCATCGGCCTGGGCGCAGCCGACGCTGCACAACATTGCCAGGCACACGGTACGGGGCGCACGCCGCGCGCGCGCAAGAGGCACAGTCATCGATTCCCTCCCAAGTCTCGAAGCCAGTGGTGCGAAGAAGCGCGATCCGGCTATCCGGTGGCGCGGTCGGGCGGTCCGGTCATGACGGCGGCGCCGCGACCGCGCCCGGCGCGGTACCGGCATACAACTGCTCGACCAACGCCGCGCGCGCGCGCAGCACGTTGCGCTGGTTGATCGACCCCTTGTCGGTGATTTCGCCGGCCTCCAGGCTCGGCGGCTGCTCCAGCCACGCCGCGCGCGCGACATGACTGGCGCTGCCAGTGGCGCTGCGGTTGAGCGTGTCGAGCAACCGCTGCAGCCAGTCGCGCACCGGCGGCGCCTGCAGCACCTGCGCCGTCTCGGCCTGCGCCGGCAGACCGGACAGCGCCTGCAACGCGTCCAGCCGCGGGAACAGCAGCAGGCCGATGGCGTCGCGGTCGGCACCGGTGACCACCACGTCCTGCACGTACGCAGCACCTTCCATCAGCACCCGCGTGCGCAACGGGCCGACGCTGACGAACACGCCGGAAGACAGCTTGAAGTCCTCGGCCAGGCGGCCGTCGAACAACAGGCCGCGCTCGGGATGCTGCGGATCGATCGGCTTGAGCGCGTCGCCGGAGCGGTAGAAGCCTTCCTCGTCGAAGGCCTCGGCGGTCTGCTGCGGCGCGTTCCAGTAACCCGGCATCACGTGCGGCCCGCGGAAGCGTGCTTCCAGCTTGTCGCCGACCGGCACCAGCTTGACCTCGCAGCCCGGCGCCGGCACGCCGACGTCGCCGGGGGTATTGCTGGTGCCGTGGGTGAAGGTGCACGACGGCGCGCACTCGGTCATGCCGAGGCCGGCGAGCATGCGGATGCGCTCGCCGCAGTGCGCCTCGGCGATGCGCTCCAGGCGATCCCAGACTTCCTGCGACAGCGCCGCGGCGGCGAAGAAGAACATGCGCATGCGCGACAGGAAGGTCTCGCGCAGCGCCGCATCCTGTTCCAGCGCCTGCGCCAGCTGTTCCCAGCCGCGCGGCACGCTCAGGTACACGGTGGGCGCGATCTCGCGCAGGTTGCGCAAGGTCTGCTCGAACAGCGCCGGGGTCGGCTTGCCGTCGTCCAGATAGAAGCTGCCGCCGTTGTACAGCGCGATGCCGATGTTGTGGCTGCCGCCGAAGGTGTGGTTCCACGGCAGCCAGTCGACCAGCACCGGCGTCTCGCCAAGCACCGGGAAGGTCTGCAGCAGCATTTGCTGGTTCGCGCACAGCATGCGCTGGGTGGTGATCACCGCCTTGGGCAGCAGGGTGGAGCCGGAGGTGAACAGGAACTTGGCGATGCTGTCCGGGCCGCAGGCGGCGAAGGCGGCATCGGCGGCGTCCAGCGCGCGCGGCGCCAGCAGTTCCTCGAAGCGCAGGCAGGCGCGATCGCGCAGGGTGCCGCGCACGCACACCGCCGGTACATCGGTGGGGAACACGGCAGCGATCGCCGGGGCGAACGCCTCGCCGTCGCTGGCGAACAGCAGGCCTGGGCGCAGCACCTCGGCCACATGCCGCAGCTTGGCGAAATCGCGCGACAGCAACGCATAGCCCGGCGACACCGGGCAGTACGGGATGCCGGCGTACATCGCCGCGAACGCGAGCTGCAGGTGCTCCAGGTCGTTGCCGGACAGGATCGCCAGCGGCCGTTGTGCCGACAGGCCCATGTCCAGCAGATGCGCGGCGATGCGGCGGGTGCGCTCGAGCATCTGCGCGTAGCTCAGGCGCCGCCACTGCCCGGCGTCGTCGCGCTGCGCCACGAAGGTGGCATCGGGGGTGTGCAGCGCCCAGTGCTGCAGGCGCTGCAGCAGGTGCCTGGGCAGCGGCGCCAGCGGTTCGCGCGCGCGCAGGCGCAGCACGCCGTCGGCATCGCGGTGGACCTCGGTATCCGCGTGGCTCAGTCCGACAGGACGGTAGCGCGCGGCGGTGGCAACGGACTCAGCGGCATTCATCGGAACCATCCGGGGGAGAGAGACGGCACGGCGTGCGGCAACGCCGCCGCGGCCCCCGCGGGGCCGCAGGCGACGCGACGGGTCAGCGCTTGTAGGTCTGCAGACCGGGCTTGATGGTTTTGTCGTCCAGGAATTGCTTCAGGCCCTGTTGCCGGCCCTTCTCGGGATCGCGGTGATTGGACTGGTCGACCTTGGCGTACAGGTAGTCCTCGTTCTGCTCCCAGGTCAGCTCGCGGCAGCGCTTGAAGCCGTGCTTGGCGAAGCGCAGCACCACCGGGTTTTTCTGCTGCAGTTCCTGCGCCAGCTTGGTCACTTCCTCTCGCAGCTGCGCGCGCGGCACGCTGGCGTTGACCAGGCCCATCTGCGCCGCCTCGGTGCCGGTGAAGGTGCGCCCGGTCATGATGTAGAGCATGGCGTTGCGGTGACCCATGGTGTCGGCGACGGCCTTGCTGACCAGGTTGCCCGGGGGGATGCCCCAGTTGATCTCCGACAACCCGAACACCGCTTCGTCCGCGGCGATGGCCAGGTCGCAGGCGACCAGCGGCGAGAACGCGCCACCGAAACACCAGCCGTTGACCGCGGCGATGGTCGGCTTGCTGTAGAAACGCAGCAGACGCCACTGCCACTGCGAGCAGTCGCGGCGCATGCGCTCCTGCACGATCTCTTCCTTGCCGTCGGTCTCGCGGAAGTATTCCTTCAGGTCCATGCCGGCCGACCAGGATTCGCCGGCGCCGGTCAGCACCAGCACCTCGGCGCTGCTGTCCAGCTCCAGCGTCTCCAGCACGTCGATCATTTCGCGATTGAGGGTGGGACTCATCGCGTTGCGCTTGTCCGGACGGTTCAGGGTGACCCAGGCGATGCCTGCGTCGATCTCGACCTGGACGGTCTGCCAGCGGTCTTGGTAGCTGCTCATGGATAGGCCTGCATGGGGAGGGGGGAGAGAGCGGATCACTTAGGACTGATAATAGTTATAGATCATCATTATTTCGGCGCAAGCTGCAGTGCAGCATGGCGGGCGGCGCTGTGGCGGGGCATGGCGGCACGCCCATGGGCGGGGTGACAGCAACCGCGATACGGATTGCTTGGACTCGCGAAGGGAGCAAGCCATCCCAGGACCTTGGATCCGCCGCCACGTCGCCTCGAGTCTTCACGCCCGGTAAACGCAATGCTCACAGGGGACGTTCAGTCCCGGGTTAGCATCCAGCCCACAGGGGTTCCGTCGACACCGGGGTGATGTGATGCACACCGTCTCCGCGCTTGACCAACCGACCCACGCTCGCGTCAGCATCGATCTGGACGCCGAGATGGCGTACTGGCAGCAGGCCCATGCCGAGGGCCGTCTCGGCCGCCAGGGCTTCGCCGACTACGCGCAACTGCTGAAGATCGGTTATGACGTGTACCTGGCCTACCCGCGCGCCAACGAGGCGCAGCTGTACCGCGTGCTGCAGGACGCTTATCACCAGTGCGCGCCGATGCTGTCGGTGCCGTGGGACGAGGCGCGCTGGCTGGTGCGGCATGCCTGGCAGCACCTGGCGCATTCGGGGCGTTGTCACTGAGGAGCGCCTCGCGCAGCGGGGCATCTCGTCGTTGCCCGCGTAGGATCGGCTTCAGCCGCGACGGGCGTTACCGAGAATGCCTGTCGCGGCGCACGCTGCTGCTACGCTGCGTCTTCGGTCGCGATGGAAGGCGCCCCCGAGGCGCCGTCTCCCGGCGCAGCGGCGACAACCGGATAGCAGCCCATCGCGCGCTCGGCACACCGCGGCGTGCGCCGCGTGTTGCTGTTGCACGCATCCGGCACCGCATGCGCCTCAACGCGACGAAGCGGGTGGCGAGGCGCTGTGCTCCTTCGCTTCCAGGCGCCCATGGAACGCGTTCGATCCCTTGCCGGGCGCCGTCGCCGCCTCGCCCTCGCTGCGCTTGAGGCGCTGCTTGCGCTGTTCGACCACGCGGCTGGCCAGGGCCACGCGGCGCCCGATCACCATGTCGGTCAGCCAGTCGATCAGGTGGCGCGTATAGGCGGCCTGGTGCGCCTTCTCGGTCAGCGCGTGATCGGCGCCGGCGATCATGCGCGTGGTCAGCGAGCGCGCGTTGGAGAACGCTGCCGCGTAGTTGTGCAGCACCTGGCCCGGCACGATGGTGTCGCGTTCGGCCTCCACCAGCAGCACATCGCCGCGATAGCGCTGGCAGGCCGCCAGGGCGCGGTTGTCCGCCGGCGTCACCACGCGGTTGCGGTAGGGCATCAGATCGGGATCGCGGTTCAGCGCGACTTTCGGACCATCCCAGTGCGCGTCCTTGTACAGCGCCGGCGAGCGCAGGGCCAGCCACTCCACCGCCCGCTCAAGCGTGAGCAACGCGGCCAGGTAGCCGCCGTAGCTCAGCCCCACAACCGCGATCGCGTCCGGATCCACGTGCGGCGACGCCGCCAGGCGATCGTAGGCGGCCTTGATGTCGTCCAGGTTCTGCGCGCGCGTCACCGTCTCGCGCATCGTGGCCAGGCCTTCGTGGCCACGCAGGTCGAAGGTCAGGCACACGCAACCCAGGCCGGCCGCCTCGCGCGCGCGCACCAGGTTGTGATGCTGATTGCCACCCCAGCCGTGCACGAACAGCACGCCGGGCAGGCGGCTGGTCGGAGTCAGCAAGGTGCCGCTGAGCGCCGCGCCGTCGACCGGGATGTCGATGCTGGAAAGTTCGGCTTCCATGGTCAGGTCACGCTGCGCATGTAGCGGTACTTGGTCAGCAGACCGGTGCGCGGCTCTTCGCCCACGTAGTACACCTGCGCCCCGGCCGGCGGCGGCGGATGCGCGCCATAGCGCTCGACGGTGGCGGCGACCACGCGTTGCAGCGTCGGCGACTGCTGGAACGCAGCGACCGCGGCCAGTTCCGCCGGCGTGGCGCCGCCGACGCGCCAGGACTGCTCAAGGACGCCGCAGGCGATGCTGCCATCGGCAAGCAGCCCCTCGATCACGTCGTAGTTGCGGCGCGACGCATAGAAGCCCGGATAGGCCGCAGCCACCAGCCGGTCGTAGTCGCGTGCCTTCAGCACCGCGGTGCGCTGGCGCGGCGGCAACGGCTGCTCCAGCAGTGTGTCGAGGGTGCCGCGGATCACCTGCAGTTCCGAGCCGCCGTACGCCTCGCGGCCGCTGCCATCGCGAGTGACCGACTGCGTGCCGCAGTAGGCGATGGTCACGCCGGCGCAGTGGGTTTCGCCGACGCTGAAGGTGGTCGGCTGCTGCAGGTGCCGTTCCAGCACCACCCCATGCTCCCGCAACGCGTGCGCGGGCAGTGTCGCCAGCGCCGCATCCAGCGCCTGCGCGTCGCCCAGCAGCACCTGCCCGAGCCCACCGACGCCGTGCGGCAGCTTCAGCCGCACCGGGCCGCCGTCGCACAAGCGCGCGTACGCGCGTCGGGCATCGGCAGCGCTGAAGGCGGCGTAGCCCGGCAGCGTGGCGGACGCCAGTGCCGCACCCAGGTCGGGCTGCCACCCGTCAGGTGACTGCGCATTGCTCTCGATCAGCGGATGGCTGATCGCCTTGGTGGCGACGAAGGCGTACGGCACCACACCGCCCAGCAGATCGGCCGCCGCGTGCACGCCGATCTGCTCGGCCTGCGCGGTGGTCAGGGTGTCGTCGGGCACGCAGAACGCACCCGCACCGGCGGCACAGTGCTCGTCGTGCACGGGCAGGTGCATCAGCCGCCCCACTTCGGCGACCACCCAGGCATGCGTGGCTGCCTCGTGGCCCCCGGACACGGTCTCCCGCACCTGGCAGGCGCGGACATTGGCATGCACGGTGGATCGGGCCATGCGGAACGCTCCGTGCGGATCGGAAAGACGCGCTGCCTCAGCCATGGGCGTACCACTGCAGCAGCAACACGGCGGCCACGGCCAGCGCCAGCAGCGCGGCAATCACGCGCAGCCAGCGGCTGCCGCGCAGTTGCCGCCACCAGGCAGCGGCTTCGGACGTGCCGCTGGCATCGCGCGCGCGTCGATGCTGGTGCGCGGACGCGGAAGGAGGGGCCGCAGAGTGGCGGTCGTCGTGACGCATGGCGCAAGGCTGTCGCGCGGGCTGTCGCATGGGGGTGAACGCGATGTGGTGCGTGTGTCATCGCGCGAAAACAAGGGCCGGCCGCGTCCGGTCAACCGCGTCATCGCGTCGGCGATGCGCTTCGCGCTTGCGGTAAAGACGACTCAGTGCGAGCACACAGCCAGTGCGAGCAATAGCGTCATCACGGTCGATCGTCAGCGCAGCAGCGCACGAACGCTGTGGTCGACACCGTGCTCAGGCCGCAGCCGTCGCCGTGGCATGGTGGGTGGGCAAGCGGGCATCGATCCGGTGCTTGCCGGCCAGCGCCTGCATGCCCTGCAAGGTGGCCTGCACCGCGCTGGCATAGCCGCTGCGCCACAAGTCGGCGCGCGACTGCCGCGATGCCGCCGCATTCAGTGCCAGTGCGAAGGCCTGCACGCGCGGATCGGCCAGCGCGGCGCGCTCCAGGAAGGGCTGCTCCGGGGCGATGACGTCGACCGGGGCCAGCCAGGTGTCGGCGACCAGTTCGGCCACGCCGGCGCGGTGCGAGAGCTGGTGCATGGCAGTGAGCGTCTCGTGCAGCATTTCCAGGCACGCCCATTGCCACAGCGCGGCCTTGTACTGCGGGTCGGCCTGGTCCAGGGCGGACAAGGCGCCATCGACATGATCGATGCGAAGATCCTGCATGGCCGACTCCACGATACGGCATTGCGATCGGCACATTCTGCGCGGCGAAAGTGAGCGCAACGTGAGTCGTGCGGCGGCAGCGACAGCGGCAGCGTACAGGCGGTCACAGCGGGCGCGGCGGCAGCCATCGCGTATACTGGCCGCGCGCCTGCTCGCGCCGCTCTCTCACTACGCGCTTCCCATGACGCCACCCTGACACCCGCAGCTTGCATCGGCCCGCCTCGACGGCAGGCCGCAAGTTGTTGGTTTTCCATTGCATACAGCGAGCGCTGCCCTGCGACAGGGCGGTGTCGGGAGCGTTTACCTTGAAATTTTCCTCTTCCCTGCGCCAGTCCTGGTGCGGCAATCTCCGTGGCGACGTGCTCGCCGGCCTGGTCGTGGCATTGGCGCTGATTCCCGAGGCGATCGCGTTCTCGATCATCGCCGGCGTCGATCCCAAAATCGGCCTCTATGCCGCCTTCTGCATCTGCGTGACCATCGCCTTCGCCGGCGGGCGCCCCGGCATGATTTCCGCCGCCACCGGCGCGATGGCGCTGCTGATGATCGGCCTGGTCAAAGAGCACGGCGTGCCCTATCTGCTCGCGGCCACGCTGCTGACCGGCGTGCTGCAGATCCTGGCCGGGCTGTTCAAGCTCGGCGCGCTGATGCGCTTCGTCTCGCGCTCGGTGATCACCGGCTTCGTCAATGCGCTGGCGATCCTGATCTTCATGGCACAACTGCCCGAACTGATCGGCGTGCCCGTCCCGGTCTACCCGCTGGTCGCGCTGGGTCTGCTGCTGATCTACGGCCTGCCCTGGCTGTCGCGGCGCAGCTTTCCCGGCATCGGCCTGTGGTTGCTGGTGCTGGGCGCCGCCTTGACCGCAGGCAGCATGGCGCCGTGGATGCTGCTGCCGGTCGCCGTGGGTGGCACCGCGGCGCTGCTGTTAGGGCACCGCTGGACGCGCGGCCTGGCCGTGCCGCCGCCGTTGGTGGCGATCGTGCTGCTGACCGGGCTGGCACTGTACTTCGGCATCCACGTGCCCACCGTCGGCGACAAGGGACAACTGCCCGATCGCCTCCCCAGCCTGCTGCTGCCGGCCGTGCCGTGGACGCTGGAAACGCTGCGGATCGTGTTCCCGGTCGCGGCGACGATGGCCGTGGTCGGCCTGCTCGAGTCGATGATGACCGCACAGATCGTCGACGACATGACCGACACGCCCAGCGACAAGAACCGCGAATGCGTGGGCCAGGGCGTGGCCAACATCGTCAGCGGCCTGTTCGGCGGCATGGCCGGCTGCGCGATGATCGGGCAATCGGTGATCAACGTGAAGTCCGGCGGGCGCGGCCGCCTGTCCGCGCTGGTCGCCGGCAGCGTGCTGTTGCTGCTGGTGGTGTTCGCCGGCGCCTGGGTGCGGCAGATCCCGATGGCCGCGCTGGTGGCGGTGATGATCATGGTCTCGGTCGGCACGTTCAGCTGGCGTTCGCTGGCGCAGTTGAGCACCCACCCGGCCAGTTCCAGCGTGGTGATGCTCGGCACCGTCGCGGTGACCGTGGCCACCCACGACCTCGCGCGCGGCGTGCTCACCGGCGTGCTGCTGTCGGCGCTGTTCTTCGCGCGCAAGGTCGGGCGCATGCTGCACATCGCGCACAGCGAGGACGCCGATGGCGGCCACACCTACCGCATCCGCGGCCAACTGTTCTTCGCCTCGGCCGGCGGCTTCGCCGGCGCCTTCGACTTCGCCCACGCGCCGGCGCGGGTCACCCTGGACCTGAGCGACGCGCACGTCTGGGACATCAGCGCCATCGGCGCGCTGGACCAGGTGGTGATGAAATTCCGCCGCCACGGCGCGCAGGTCCAGGTGCTGGGACTGAACCCGGACAGTGCGGCGATGGTCGGGCGGCTGGGCAGGCACCAGCGCGACGATGTGGAAAGCGTTTCACTGCATTGAGGCCCGGCCGGGACGATCGTGGCGGCACGGCGCAGCGCGCGGTCACGCCGCACGCCGTCCCGCGTGCCGACATGGCGACGACATCGGCCGATTAGCATCGAACTGCTAACGGCCATGCAGGAGATCCGCCGATGTCACTGGACCACTGGCAACTGCCGCCACACGGTTGGGTGCCCAACCATCCGTTCCTGCCGGTGCTGCACTACCGGCAGTGCGTCGGCACCCTCGACGCCGACGGCTTCGAACGCCGCTTCGCCGCGCACGGCTGGCCGCCGCAATGGCGCGACGGCATCTACGACTACCACCACTACCACTCCACCGCGCACGAGGTGCTGGGCGTCGCCCGCGGCAACGCCCGTGTGCTGCTCGGCGGCCCGGGCGGTATCGAGATCACGCTCGCGGCCGGCGACGCCCTGCTGCTGCCGGCCGGCACCGGCCATTGCCGGCTGTCGGCCAGCGCCGACTTCATGGTCGTCGGCGCCTATCCCGACGGGCAGGATTGGGATATCTGCCGGGAAGCGCCTACGGCCGATATGCTGCAACGGATCGCCAATGTGCCTTTTCCAAGCAGCGATCCATTGCTCGGGGCGGAGGGGCCGTTGCTGAAGCATTGGAAGAGACCTGTCGACGTCGACTGACTGCGTCGTCGCACGGGATCATGCTTGCCTCGAAGTCGGCCCCGCCGCCCAGACATCGCACGCCGGATCGAACTCGGTCGTCGCTGCGTGCTCGGAGCGCCAGCCGAAGCCGCAGATCGCCATGACGCTCTGGCGCATCGGATCCAGGTCCAGCGCCTTGCCGAGATCGACATCATTGATGGCAGAGGTGACGAACGCGCCCAACCCCAGATCCGTGGCCGAGAAGTAGAGCGCCTGTGAGATGTGGCCGACGTCCAGGGTCAGCGCGCGATAGGCCTTGGCATGCTGGCGATACTTCCAGAACGTCCGGTTGAATCGCGGTGCCAGCAGGACCATCACGTGAGCGCCGGCGAACCAATGCTGCCCGGCCAGCGCCACCCTCGCGAAAGTATCGATGTCCGGTCCCGGGCACGGCAGCTGCGTTAACGCGTGATCCACAGGGTGGTAGTGGTACAGGCCGGGTTCGATTCCTTCCACCCGGCGTATCAGCAGGTAGGCTTCGGTCGGGTGCAGACCGCCGGCGGACGGCACGTTCTTCTTCAGGAACACCGTGTCGTCCTGGACCTTCAGCGTCGCCCGCGCCATCAGCACGCGCTGCAACATCCGCAGGAACAGCGCATTCGGCAGCATGCGCGCAACGTCGTAGTTGCGGCAGGTGACGCGACGCGCAAGCATGGCTTCGAACGCGCCGTCGTCCAGCCGCGGCAGCGGAATCCTGGCGAGACTGGAATCGACCTCCTGCACTTCGGGCGGTGGCGCCCCCAGCTTGCGGCGCAGATCGGGGGCGGACACCATGCCGTTGCGCTCCATCGCGGTCACCCCATCGATGCCCTGCCAACGGCTCGCCCAGTGCGCCACGGCGGCGGCCGGCCACCAATGCGCGGACCGCAATGCCTCGTCGCGTTCGCGAAACGCCGCAGAACCTGCGTCGTCGCCGATCAGCAGGCCGCGCTTGAGCGCCCGCTCGATCGCATCATCGGCATGGTCAACCAGTTGTGCGCGCTCGACCCATTCCGTTGGACTGACCTGGCCGAGCAACGGCAGGGCGACCGCGTCGAGTTCGAGCTCACTATCCAGATGCGGCGCCAGGGCGACCCAGGCCAGCCGGCGACGCAATCCGGCACCACCACGAAGCAGGCTGGTCATGTCGAACGCCACATGTTCCCGCGCCTCGACGAACAGTACTGCGCAACGCCTCACGCGCATGAATCCCTCGTTTCCGCCCTGCGTAAGTGCTGCATCGATTGGCCACGTTGGAGAAATGCTGGACTGCTAGGATACCGTCGCGGACCCGATCGCTGCTGGCAGCGCCCGAGGCAACCGCACCGCCGCCATGCGTACATCGCATGTCCACTAATATCGAAACAGGGGACTACACCATGACCGATCAGCCGCAGGGGCATCCGCCCTTCGATCTCGCCACCGCCCAGCAATTGCTCACGCTTCTGTCCACCGACGACGACTTCCGCGCGCTGTTCGCGCAGGATCCGGGCGCGGCGCTGCGTAGTTTGGGCCTTTCCGAGCAACGCGTCGCCGCCGCGCTGGAGGAGCCGACCTGCCTGTGCACGTCGGACCTGGCGAGCAAGGAAGAAATCCAAGAAGCCCTGGAGTTGCTGCTGGCCTACCTCACCGCCGAGGGTACGCACACGGTCGTTCACTGTTTCGAGGCGGGTTCCGTCGTCGCCAGCCTGACCGCCAGATAGTTCGGTAGCGCTTGTCCCGCCCAGGCGCGTCGGAAGGTTTCCGCCTTCTGCCGCGCCTGGTCGGTCTGGCCAAGGCTGGCCAGGATTTCCGTGGTACTCACCACCGCCAGGTTCGCGTCGGCGACATTCATCGCTTGCAGCACCAGCCCACCGATCGGTTCGATGTACGCCAGCCCGCGACGCGCGACCAGCCAGTCGTTTTCGGCCATGGCCTGCTTCTTCTCGCCGGCCGCGAGCAAGGCATCGCGCAGACTGACGTGAAGCTGGTACGGCTCCCTGCCATCGATCTGCTCGCGTAACAGAGCGACCGCACGCGCGGGAGTTCCGCTGTCGACGAGCTGTTGCGCCTGCAGCAAGGACAGCAGCTTGGTCATCGGCGGAAAGCCCGACTCCGCGACCAGGGACGCGAGCTGCGTGGCGTGCGCGTCATACAACGTTCGGTCGCCGCTGCGCTGCGCCAGGCGGATCGCCGACATCGCCACGATGATCAGGTCGTCGCGATCGCCGGCGTCACCGTGGACCGCGCGCTCCAGCGCTTCGCCGGCGATTCGCGCCAACAAGGCCCTGTCCACCGTCCGCGGATCGGTAACGAAGGCGACCGCCTGCTGCGCGATCTGCAAGGGATAGCGAATCACCGGCTCCGCATCCGCCGACGCCGCTACGGCGGCCCGCGCGGCGGCGGCGGCATCGCCCAAGCGGCCCTGGTCCAGCGGAATGGAAATCTGTTCGAAGCGGTCGGTCAATGCCGAGCCCGATGCCGCCAGCGCCGCCATGATCCTGCCAGCCGCCGGATAGTCTTTCATCGCCGCGAACGCCGCAGCATGGCGCCGGGTCGCCGGATAGCCGCCAAGTTCCTCGGCCTGCTTGAAGGCGTTCAGCGCGTCGCCATACCGGCCCTGCGCCAGGTAGATGCGACCCTGCAGTTCCACCGCCACGTCGCGCAGCGGATTCTGCGGCACCGCGAACTTCTGCACGCTATGCTCGGCTGAAGCGTAATTGCCCTCGGTGAACTCGTCCCACGCGAACTGCGCCGCGCCGGCGTAGTAGTCCGGATACAGTTCCGACAGCATCTTCCACTTCTGCTTGGCCTGCCGCCACGGATGCGGGCCGAGTTCGCTCGCCCAGGCGTCCAGGTACAACGCATCGCGCTCGGAAAGATGGTCGCGCAGGGCCATGGCCTTGGCCAGGTACTGCAGCGCCGCGCGATTGTTGGCAGTGGAGATCTCGACTCGCATCGACCCCATGTAGGCCAGCGCGAAGTCCTTGTCGATCTCCGCGGCCTTGGCGAAGTACTGATCGGCGGTCCGGAAGTCGCGCCGGGTGAAGTACTTCATCGCGATCGCATAGGCCTTCAGGGCGTCCAGGCTGCTGGTGGTGACGCTCGGCAGCGGAGGCGAATTCTTCCTGATGACGTCCTCGCCTTCGCCCAGCTGCTCGCGCAGCGATGCGGTGACCGCGTCGATCGACGCCAGCACCGAGCCGGCGCCACGGCCGTCGCGGGACTCGGCATAGACGGTCGCCTGCGTCCGCGGATCGACCACCTCGGCGCTCACCCGCACCCGCCCGCCGACCTCCGACACCGTGGCCAGCAGCACGGCGCGCGCGCCGTCGCGCTGCGCGATCTCCGATGCTGTGGCGCGATCGAGCGGCGTGTGCTCCGGATCGCGGCGCATCCGCGTGAGCGTGTCGCGCACCTTCAGATCACTGAGCACATTGACGTAGCGCGACTGCTCCAGGCTGATGCGGAAGGCCTGCTGCAGGGAGTCGTCCAGTGCGACGTCGCCGGTCAGATTGCGCAAATCCCCCACCACCACCCAGTCGCGTTCGGCGAAGGCGATGGCCGGCTGCGGGCGGGTGACGAACCAGGCGCCGACGGCGAACGCGGCGATCAGCGCCGCTTCCGCCGCCAGCGCCGCCGGCCGCCGCCACAGCGGGATGTCGCGCCAGGCCTTGGGCGTGGGCTTGGGCGCGCGCAGCGGGGTGTGGCCGATCTCGCCGACTTCGTAGATCTCCAGCGGGGTCGGCACACCCTTGAAGCGCCAGCGGCCGTGCGATTTCCACAGCAGGCGCTCGCCGCGTTCGCCCAGCTCGCGCGCGGCGCGGTGGGTCAGCGACTCGGCCACCGCCGACAGCAGGATCTGCCCGGGCCTGGCCAGGGTCATCAGCCGCGCCGCGGTCGGCTTGGCCAGGCCTTCCACCTCCAACGGCTTGGCGCCCACCTGCACGGCGGCGTCGCTGTTGCGCCAGGTCAGCACTTCGCCCACGTGCAGGCCGGCGCGCACCTTCAGGTCGAGCGCGCGCGACGTGCCCAGCGCGTGCAGGCCGCGGCTGTAGTCCAGGGCGAAACCAAGGCCGTCGATGGGTCGTTCGAACAGCAACAGCAGGCCATCGGAGCGGTCGATCAGGCGGCCGCGCCAGCGCTGCTGCAGTTCCAGCACCAGCGAGTCGTGCCGCTTGAACAGCTCGGCGGCGTTGGCGTCGCCGAGCTTTTCCACCAGCGCCACCGAGTCGCACAGGTCGGTCAGCAGCAGGGTACGAAGCTGCGGGACCTCGGGCTGTGGTGCGGTGGCATCGGTCATGGCGGCGGCTCGGCAGGGACGCGGTGACTCAGCAGGGGGCGGAGGCGAGGTCGTGCCAGTACAGCCGGTTGCCGCCCTGGCGCTTGGCTTCGTACAGCGCCGCGTCGGCGTTGGCGTACCAGTCGTTCCAGTCCGAATGCGGATCGACCCGGCTGATGCCGATGCTGACCGGGCAGATGTGCGGCGCGGGGTGCGGCACGCCCAGCAGGTTCTGCACGGTGGCGAGCACGAACTCGCCGATGCGGCGCAGGTCCTCGACCGTGCCGGCGGCCACCAGCAGGCAGAACTCGTCGCCGCCCAGGCGGCACGCCGTGTCGTCCGGCCCGGCCACCGAGCGCAGGATGTTGGCGACGTTCTGCAGCACGCGATCGCCGACCAGGTGGCCGTGGGCGTCGTTGATGTGCTTGAAGCGGTCGCAGTCGATCAGCAGCAGGCCCGGGCCGGGCGAGCGGCCATCGCGGCGACACTCCTGCAGGCGCAGGATCAGTCCGCGGCGGTTGTGCAGGCCGGTCAGTTCGTCGGTCCGCACCAGTTCCTCGGTCTGGCTGAGCTGGTGGGTGGTGGCGTAGAGGTTGTCCAGCGCCGCTTCCAGGTCGCGGTTGCGCCGGCGCAGCTGACGGATGAGGGTCTGCTCGTTCATCACCACGCGCATGATCGTGCGGCGCAGGAAGTAGGCGACCACGCCCGGGTCGCGCTCGACCAGGCGCTGGAAGTCGTCGTGGTCCAGTTCCACCAGGGCGCCGTCGCTGGCGGCGAGCGCGTCGGCGCTGCGCATGTGGTTGCCGATCAGCAGGCCCAGCTCGCCGAAGAACTCGCCATGGCCGAGGTGCTTGACCACCAGGTCCTCGCCGAAATCCAGATCGATCACGCCGCTGGTGATCACGAACATCGCGCTGCCGCCGTCGCCACGGCGGAACAGCACATCGCCGGCGCGCACCGTCCGGGCGCGACCGAACTCGGAAAACAGACGCAATTCTGCGGCGGTCAGCACCGCCAGCTCGTTCGGCTTCGGAGCGACCGCAGCGTTGGAAATTGTGCCGCGTGCGGTGGATGCGGCGCTGTCGCAGCTCATCCGGCCCCCTAATGTGACGTCGCTGGCCCTGTCCGTGGAGCATAGCACCTACACGCCGCGCTCACGATACGTTTCACAGGCAATCTCGCCCCTGCAAGAGACCTCGCAAGCCGCCGCTGCGGCGATCTGTCGCACGCCGTAGACAGCGCCGTTCCGCCGACGGCAGCGCATGAAAAAAAGCCCGGGCGAACCCGGGCTTCCCACCTCCTGCCAGGGAGGGGCGATTGATCGGCGCGCCTGGCTGCAGGTCAGGCCGCTTTCTCGCCATGGAACTGCTCTTCCTCGGTCGAGCCCTTCAGCGCGGTGGTCGAGGACTGACCCTGCTGGATTGCCTGGGTCACCGCATCGAAGTAGCCGGTGCCGACCTCGCGCTGGTGCTTGACCGCGGTGAAGCCGCGGTCGGCGGCGGCGAACTCGGCCTCCTGCAGTTCGACGAAGGCGCTCATCTGCCGGCGCGCGTAGCCGTGCGCCAGGTTGAACATCGAGTAGTTCAGCGCATGGAAGCCGGCCAGGGTGATGAACTGGAACTTGTAGCCGTAGCTGGCGATCTCGCGCTGGAACTTGGCGATGGTGGCGTCGTCCAGGTTCTTCTTCCAGTTGAAGCTGGGCGAGCAGTTGTAGGCCAGCAGCTTGCCGGGGAACTTGGCGTGGATGGCCTCGGCGAACTTGCGCGCGAACTCCAGGTCCGGCTTGCCGGTCTCGCACCAGATCAGGTCGGCGTAGGGCGCGTACGCCAGGCCGCGGCTGATCGCCTGGTCCAGGCCCTTGTGGGTGCGGAAGAAGCCCTCGACCGTGCGCTCGCCGGTGGTGAACGGGCGATCGTTGGGGTCGATGTCGCTGGTCACCAGGTCGGCGGCCTCGGCATCGGTGCGCGCCACCAGCAGCGTCGGCACGCCCATCACGTCGGCGGCCAGGCGCGCGGCGTTCAACTTCTCGATCGCCTCGCGGGTCGGCACCAGCACCTTGCCGCCCATGTGTCCGCACTTCTTCACCGAGGCCAACTGGTCCTCGAAGTGCACGCCGGCCGCGCCGGCCTCGATCATCGCCTTCATCAGCTCGAAGGCATTGAGCACGCCGCCGAAGCCGGCCTCTGCATCGGCCACGATCGGCTGCAGGAAGTCGATCTCGTCCTTGCCCTCTGCGTGGTGCAACTGGTCGGCGCGCAGCAGGGTGTTGTTGATGCGCTTGACCACCGCCGGCACCGAGTCGGCCGGGTACAGCGACTGGTCCGGGTACATCTGCCCGGCCAGGTTGGCGTCGGCGGCGACCTGCCAGCCGGACAGGTAGATGGCGTTGAGCCCGGCCTTGACCTGCTGCATCGCCTGGTTGCCGGTCAGCGCGCCCAGCGCGTTGACGAAATCCTTTTCGTGCAGGTATTTCCACAGCTTCTCAGCGCCGAGCCGGGCCAGCGAATGCTCCACGTGCACCGTGCCGCGCAGGCGCACCACGTCGGCGGCGGTGTAGTTGCGGGTGATCCCGGCCCAGCGCGGATCGGTGTCCCAGTCGCGCTGGATCTGTTCGGCGGTCTGCAGCGTGGTGCTCATCTGGCGTTCTCCTCGAAAAAATGGATGCAGCGATGAAACGGTGGGGGTGTGCCGGATAACGAGCTTGGAAGGCTCGGCAGGGATCAGACGCAGGGACATCGCTCTCACGATTCCCCATTCCCGACTCCCCACTCCCGGCTTCAATCAATCAACTGATAGGCCGGCAAGGTGAGGAAGTCGGCCAACTCCTCGTCGCGGGTAAGGCGGTCGAGCAGCGCGATGGCCTCGTCCACGCGCGCCCCGCCCGGCAGCAGCGCGCGCTCGCCCAGCCGTGCCGGCAACTGCCGCAGGCAGGCGTCGAACAGGGCGAAGTCGATGGCGGTGCCGTCGTCCAGGTGCAGGCCGCCCACGTGCAGCCACTGCCACAGCTGGCTGCGGCTGATCTCGGCGGTAGCGGCGTCCTCCATCAGGTGGTGGATCGGCACGCAGCCGTTGCCGTCCAGCCACGCCGCCAGGTAGCGCACGCACACTTCGATGTTGCCCTCGAAGCCGGCGCGGGTGATGGTGCCGGTGGACGGGGCGATCAGCGTGTCGCGGTCGGCCTGCACGTCATCGCGGCGCACCGCGTGCTGGTTCGGCGTGCGCATGTGTTCGTCGAACACCGCACGGGCGATCGGGATCAGCGCCGGGTGCGCCACCCAGGTGCCGTCGTGGCCGGCGGTGACTTCACGCAGCTTGTCCGCGCGCACCCGCGCCATCGCCTGCTCGTTGGCCGCCTCGTCGTGGCCGATCGGAATCTGCGCGGCCATGCCGCCCATCGCATGCGCGCCGCGGCGGTGGCAGGTGCGGATCAGCAGTTCCGAGTAGGCCTTCAGGAACGGCTGGGTCATGGTCACCTGGCCGCGCTCGGGCAGCACCCGGTCCGGATGCCGGCGGAAGGTCTTCAGGTAGGAAAAGATGTAGTCCCAGCGGCCGCAGTTCAGGCCAACGATGCGACCGCGCAGCGCATGCAGGATCTCGTCCATCTCGAACACCGCCGGCAGCGTCTCGATCAGCACGGTGACCTTGATCTGGCCCTGCGGCAGGCCGAGCATATCCTCGATGTGGGCCAGCGCGGTCTCCCACAGTGCCGCTTCCTCCATCGACTGCAGCTTGGGCAGGTACAGGTACGGACCGCGGTCCTTGGCCTGCAGCGCGCGGCCGTTGTGGAAGGCGAACAGCGCCGCATCGAACAGGCCGCCGGCCAGCGGCTGGCCATCGACCAGCACGTGCTTCTCGTCCAGGTGCCAGCCGCGCGGGCGCACGATCAGCACCGCCTGCTCCTCGTAGGGCCGCAACGTATAGCGCTTGCCCGGGCTGCCGTCGCGCGCGGCCGGCGCGGTGAAGGTCAGCGTCCCGGCCACCGCCTCGGCCAGCGCGCGCTGGCCGGCGACCAGGTTGCGCCAGGTCGGCGCGGTCGAATCCTCGAAGTCCGCCATGTACACCTTGGCGCCGGAGTTCAGCGCGTTGATGACCATCTTCGGATCGGTCGGGCCGGTGATCTCGACCCGGCGGT
>NZ_AQOI01000110.1:0-9719 GCF_000364665.1 Xanthomonas sp. SHU 199 | reverse complement strand
GGCCCCCCCTGCCAGTCGCCGTCGCGGATCGCGCGGGTGTCGTCGCGGAAGTCCGGCAGGCCGCCGGCGTCGAAGAACGCCTGGCGCTCGTGCCGCGCGGCCAGCCGCGCCTGCCGCTCCGGCTCGATCGCCCGGTGCAGCGACACCAGCAAGGCCAGCAGCGGCGGCGGCAGCAAGGCGTCCTGGCCGGCCAGCGAGGCGGTCAGGGCGATACCCGGCGTGGAGCGCGTGGACGGGTCGGGAGCGGCAGCGAAAGCGGGGGCGGACATGTGGGGATTCCTCGATGTTTCCGGGGTTCCACCGTGCTTCCGGCGCATGTATTTGACAAAGCAGTTTTGTCAATGCTTTATATAATCAAGACTTATATCTATCACGTCATGGCCACGGGTAGCGCCGCAACCCCTCGATTTCCTTACAAATCCGACCGGCTCAAGCCGCTGCGAGCGTTCTGCCAGACGGTGCGACTGGGCGCGGTATCGCGGGCCGCGGAGGCCTTGTTCGTCAGCCAGCCGGCAGTGACCCTGCAGTTGCAGGCGCTGGAACGGGAACTGGGGGTGGTGCTGTTCGAGCGCAGCGGCCGGCGCCTGGTGCCCAGCCGCGAGGGCCAGTTGCTGTATGAGATGGCGCAGCCGCTGGTGGAGAGCCTGGACCGGCTGGAGGCGGACTTCCGCGAGAAGGCGCGGGGACTGGACGCCGGCGAGCTCAATGTCGCCGCCAACAGCTCCACCATCCTCTACCTGCTGCCGAAGATCGTGGAAGCCTTCCGCGCCCGCCACCCGCAGGTGCGGCTGACCCTGCACAACGCGATCAGCGCCGACGGCACCGACCTGCTGCGCGAGGACGCGGTGGACCTGGCGGTCGGCTCCATGCTCGACGTGCCGGCCGACCTCAGCTACGCCCCGGTGTACCGCTTCGAGCAATTGCTGATCGCCCCGCACGACCATCCGCTGGCACGCAAGCCGAAGCTGACGCTGGAGGACCTGTCGCCGTACCCGCTGATCCTGCCGCCGCGGCGCCAGGTCACCTACCGCCTGGTCGACCTGGTGTTCCAGCAGGCGCGCGTGCCCTACACCGTGGCGCTGGAAGTGGGTGGCTGGGAGGTGATCAAGCAGTACGTGGCGATGGGCATGGGCGTGTCCATCGTCAGTTCGATCTGCCTCACCGACGCCGACCGCGCGCGCCTGGCCACCCGCGCCCTGGGCGATTACTTCCCGGCGCGCAGTTACGGCGTGGTGGTGCGCAAGGGCAAGTACCTGTCGCCGCAGGCACGCGCCTTCATCGAGCTGATCCAGCCGGACCTGTTCACCCCGCGCGGCTACGACGAGAGCGGGCCGTCGGAGCGGTAGCCGCGCACGGCCGCGCGTCAGCGGCGCCCTTGGGCTCTGCTACCGTGGCGGCACACCCGCTGCACACCGACCGCCCGTGTCCCTGCCCTCCCGCTACGCCGAAGCCGACGCACCCCCGGCGCTGCGCGACCGCCTGCGCTGCAGTTGGCGGTTCCGCCAGGGCGAAGCCGAGACCGCCGCGACGCAGGTGCTGCCGGATGGCTGCGTCGACCTGATCTGGGACGGCCGCGCCCTGTTCGTGGCCGGGCCTGACCGCCGCGCCACCGATGCCAGATTGGCGCCAGGCAGCGTGCTCACCGGCGTGCGCCTGGCCGCCGGTGCCGGCGCCAGCCTGCTCGGCGTGCCGCTCCACGCCATCGCTGACCAGCGTGTGCCGCTGGAGGCGCTATGGGGCGTCCGTGGCCGCGACTGGCAGGCACGGATGGAAGACACCGCCGATCCGCTGACGGCTTTGCACACGCTGTGCGCGAGCCGGCCGCTGCACCGCGACTCCGCGATGGCCTGGCTGTTCGCACAACTCGCCGGCGACGCACCGCCGCGGCTGGACTCGCTGACCCATGCGCTGGGCGTCAGCGAACGCACCTTGCGGCGACGCAGCCACGACGCGTTCGGCTACGGCGCCAAGACCCTGGAGCGCATCCTGCGCCTGCAACGCTTCCTGGGCCTGGTCCGCCAGCATCCCAGCCTGACCGCGGCCGCCCTCGAGGCCGGCTACGGCGACGCACCGCACCTGGTGCGCGACAGCCGGCAACTGACCGGCCTGCGCCCGCGCGACCTGGTGCAGCGGCACGCGCGCTGAGCTGGCCGTTTTCGCCAAGTCGGCAGCCGCACCGTGGTCGATACTGGCGCCCCGTCCAAAGGAACCGCTCATGTCCCGCGCCGAACAGCATCACCGCATCGACTATCTGGAATTCGCCGTCGCCTCGATCGCCGCGGCCAAGGCCTTCTACGGCCAGGCCTTCGACTGGACCTTCCAGGACTACGGCCCGGACTACTGCGAATTCCGCGACGGCCGCCTGAGCGGCGGCTTCTTCCACGGCACGCCGCAGCCCGGCGGCGCCCTGGTGGTGCTGTACTCCAACGACCTCGCCGCCACCCAGGCCCGCATCGAAGCCGCCGGCGGCCGCATCGTGCGCCCGGTGTTCGCCTTCCCAGGTGGGCGCCGCTTCCACTTCGCCGACCGCGACGGCTACGAGCTGGCGGTGTGGTGCGAGGGCTGCTGACGGCACCGCGGCACCAGCAGGTTGACTCCGCAGGAGCGGCTTCCGTCGTGACGGGCACTCCAGGTAACGCCTGTCGCGGCTGAAACCGTTCCTACGGATCAGGTCGCGTCATTGCGCGCGGCGCCCTACAGCCGCGCCCACTCGAATCCCTCGCCGCGGCGGTAGAACACCGCCAGCGCCTTGCCATAGACGCTGTCGGCATCGACGAAGCCGAAATAGCGACCATCGAAACTGTCGCCGCGATGATCGCCCATGACCAGCAGTTTGCCGGGCGGCACCCGCACGTCGTGCAGATCCGGGCCGCCGCCCGCGTCCAGATCCAGCCGCGCGATGCGCGCGCCGAAGCGCTCCGCATCGTCCGTGGCGCCCACCTGCAGCGGCTGGCCGTTGATGGCGAGATGGCCGTCGCGCACGTCGACGCGATCGCCCGCCACCGCCACCACGCGCTTGATCAGGCGGGTGCCGTCGTGCGGCGAATCGAACACCGCCACATCGCCGCGCTGCGGCCGGCCGCGTTCGAACACGCGGTACTCGGTGAACGGCACGCGCAGCCCGTAAGCGCTCATGTCCACGGCGACGCGATCGCCGGGCTGCAGCGTCGGCTGCATCGAGCCGGAGGGCACCACATAGTGATTGGCGAAGGACGACCGCGCGGCGGTGAGCAGCAACAGCATCACCACCATCGGCAGCAGTTCCTTGCGGCTCCAGCGCGCGGCGCGCTGCAGGCGGGTGGCATGCGGATCGGCGTGGGTCATGGGGCACCTGGGATGAGCGAGGGCGGCACGGGATGTGTCATCGCGACAGTGCGCGCTCGGCGGCTCGGAGGGCCAGTGACGAAAGGCATGGCGCCGCCCGGCACAGACGCCTGCCGACACCATGCAGACGGCAACTCATTTGCAGTCTGGAAACTCACCCACTGTGACGACGGGAGGCAGACGCTCGTCGTTTCCGCCATCCCTCCCTTGTTCGCCATTGAGATACGTGATCCGCGCGCCTTTCCCGTCGCGACGCACTGCATAAAGCGGCTCGTTCCGCTCCGAATACACCACGAGCGTTTCGTCTTCGGCATGCGTCGAGAACAAGGCCGGCGTCAAAGCCCCGCCCTCGTAGCGCTGGATCAACAGCCGAGTGCCATCGACGGCAGGCAGGATCCATAGCGTCGTCCCCAGCAACTCCCCCTCTTCCTCGATGCGACAGACGTTGGAGAAGCTTTGCGGCCGCGATGCGCTGAAATGCGCCGGCCCCGTCGCCGCGCCCACCAGGAGCGCCATGGCAAACATCATGCTTCGATACTCCCATGCATCAGATGGATAAATCAGCAGCGATCATGCCGCCCTGTCGAGACACGTTACCAGGGCGCCCTTTCCCGGCCGCAGCGCGCGTCAGCGTGCGAGCAAAAGAACGGCGGTTACGCCGTCGGCCGATGCCTACGGCATGACCTCGATGCGGTTGGACGTAGCGGCCTTGAGGGAACCCACCTGACCGGAAACATTCGCGGCGGTGGTCGCCGGAAGTTCGCGGTATCGCAACAACGGCTGCACAGCCACCAGGTAGCGGCGTCCAGGCACGACCCGGTAGTTCCGGGACAGATCCACCGCCGCGGATTTCGACTCGCCCGGACCCAGGATCACGTCGGGCCTCGAACCCGGCAGCTGGCTCACGTAGATGCCGCGGTAGGCCACAGCGCTTCCGTCCTCCTGCAGCACTCGTAACACATTCGCTTGCAGTCGCCCTTCGCGGTTCACCTCGGGGATATCGGCATCCGGCACCGCGATCGGCTGATCGCCCGCATTGACCAGGGTGATCGTGATGACCGCTGCGCCCGCGCGCTTGCTGCCTGCTTGCGCGTGTTCCAGCCGGATCTCCAACCGCCCTGCGGCAGACGCCGCAAAACAGGCGCCCAGCAGCGCCATACCGACAATCCAGCGTCCCTTCATGACCATCTCCTTGTGGATGGAGTATCCGGACACTCCAACAAAAAACGGGATGGCCGCAAGGCCATCCCGTTCTCCACACACCAGATCGGCGCAGCGCCGATCAGTTCTTCAGACCGCGGTTTTCCAGCAGCGGCTCGACGCTGGGGTCCTTGCCGCGGAAGTCGCGGTACAGGGTGGCCAGGTCGACGGTGTTGCCGCGCGAGAGGATCTTGGCGCGGAAGATGTCGCCGTTGGCGCGGGTCAGGCCGCCGTGCTCCTTGAACCACTGGAACGCGTCGTCGTCGAGCACTTCCGACCAGAAGTAGGCGTAGTAGCCGGCCGAGTAGCCGCCGCCCCAGATGTGGTCGAAATAGGTGGTGCGGTAGCGCGGCGGCACTTCCGGCAGGTCCACCTTGTACTTCTTCAGCGAGTCGGCCTCGTACTTGTCCACGTCCTGCAGCGGCGCGTCGGCCGGCAGGGTGTGCCAGGACAGGTCGAGCAGCGCCGCCGACAGGTACTCGGTGGTGGCGTAGCCCTGGTTGAAGGTGCGCGACTTCTTGATCTTCTCCACCAGGTCGGCCGGCATCGCTTCGCCGGTCTGGTAGTGCTTGGCGTAGTGCGCGAACACCTTCGGATCCGACGCCCAGTGCTCGTTGAACTGCGAGGGGAACTCGACGAAGTCGCGCGAGGTGGCGGTGCCGGCCAGGGTCGGGTACTTCACGTTGGAGAACATGCCGTGCAGCGCATGGCCGAACTCGTGGAACATGGTGGTGACGTCGTCGAAGCTCAGCAGCGCCGGCTGGCCGGGAGCGGGCTTGGTGAAGTTGCAGACGTTGTAGACCACCGGCTTGGTGCCGGTCAGGCCGTTCTGGCCGACGAACTCGTCCATCCAGGCGCCGCCGGACTTGCTGTCGCGCTTGAAGTAGTCGGTGTAGAACAGCGCCAGCGACTTGCCGTCCTTGTCGAACACTTCATAGACCTTCATCCCGTCGTGGTAGGTGGGGATGTCGGTGCGTTCCTTGAAGGTGAGGCCGTACAGCTGGTTGGCGGCGTAGAAGACGCCGTTCTGCAGCACGTTGTCCAGTTCGAAGTACGGCTTGATCTGCGCTTCGTCGAGGTCGTACTTGGCCTTGCGCACCTGCTCGGCGTAGAAGTCCCAATCGGCGGCGGTGAGCTTGAAGCCGCCCTTCTGCGCGTCGATCACCTTCTGCATCTCGGCCGCTTCGCTGCGCGCCTTGGCGGTGGCGGCGGGCACGGTGTCGGTGAGCAGCTTCAGCGCCGCGGCCGGGGTCTTGGCCATCTGGTCGCTGAGGCTGTAGGCGGCGTAGCTGTCGAAGCCGAGCAGCTTGGCCTTCTGCGCGCGCAGCTGCGCCAGGCGCTGCACGGTCTGGCGGGTGTCGTTGGCATCGCCCTTCTCGGCGCGCGACTGCGAGGCGGCCATCACCTGCTGGCGCAGGTCGCGGTCCTTCAGCGAGGCCAGCACCGGCTGCTGGGTGGTGTTCTGCAGGGCCAGCAGGTACTTGCCGTCGAGCTTGCGCGCGGTGGCGTCCTGCGCGGCCGAAGCGATGTCGCCGTCGGACAGGCCGTCGAGCTTGGCCTTGTCGTCCACCACCACCGCACCGGCGGCGGTGGCCGCGACCAGCTTGGTGTGGAACTGCGTGGCCAGGGTGGTCTCTTCGACGTTGAGCTTGCGCAGGGTGGCCTTGTCGGCGTCGGACAGCTGCGCGCCGGCGCGCACGAACTCCTGGTATTCGTACTCGACCAGGCGCTTCTGCTCCGGGTCGAGGGTCAGCGTGTCGCGCTGGTCGTACAGGCTCTTGATGCGCGCGAACAGCTTCGGGTCGAGGCTGATCTCGTCCTGGTGCGCGGCCAGCTTGGGCGCGATCTCTTCCTGGATCTTCTGGCGGGCATCGTTGGTGTCGGCCTGGACCAGGCCGAAGAAGATGCGCGACACGCGGGTCAGGGTCTCGCCGCTGCGCTCCATCGCTTCCAGGGTGTTGGCGAAGGTGGCCGGTTCCGGGTTGTCGGCGATCTTGCGGATCTCGGCCAGGTGCTGCTTCATGCCCTCTTCGAAGGCCGGCAGGTAGTCGCTGTCCTTGATCTTGTCGAACGGCGGCGCCTGGAACGGCAGCGTGCTGGGGGTCAGCAGCGGGTTGGCGGCGGCGGCGGGCTGCGCGGCGGCCGGAGCAGCGGGGGCGGCGGGCACGGGGGTGGACTCCTTACCGGAACAGGCAGCCAGCGCCAGGCTGATGGCGGCGGCCAGAACGACGTTACGCGACATGAGGTGGAACTCCTGGGAGGACCTTGGGGCCAAGACAGCCGCCCACGTTACCGGGTTTGCATGGCAGCGGCATGTGCCATTGGCTCGGCCCGGCACGGCAGCCAGCCGGCGTACAGATGGCCGGGCGCGGGCATGGCGCCAGCGCCCCGCAAGGGGCGCCGGCGCGCCGGGCTCACTGCCCGCCGGGCAGCGGCAACGCCTCGTCCTTGAAGATGGCCACGTGCGGCACGCCGTCGGCGCCGATCCAGCCGCGGTACATGCCCTCGGTGTTGAACGGGAAGGCCACGCTGCCGTCGGCGCCCAGCGCGATCGCACCGCCGTCGCCGCCGGCCTTGGGGATCTGCTGGTCGATCACCGCGTCGGCGGCCTGGGCCAGGCTCTGTCCGGCGTACTTCACCCGCGCGCAGATGTCGTAGGCGGCCACCGCGCGGATGTAGAACTCGCCCCAGCCGGTGCCGGACACCGCGCAACGGCTGTCGGCGAAGGTGCCGGCGCCGATGATCGGCGAGTCGCCGACGCGGCCGTAGCGCTTGTTGGTCATGCCGCCGGTGGAGGTGCCGGCGGCCAGGTTGCCCTGCAGGTCCAGCGCCAGCGCACCGACCGTGCCGAAGTGCTTGGCGGTCTCCAGATCGGCGTGCGCCTGCTTGTTGGCTTCTTCCTTCAGCGCCTGCTGCAGTTGCTGCCAGCGCTTCTCGGTGCGGAAGTAGGACGGCGCGACCAGCGCGATCCCGTGCTGCTTTGCGAAGACCTCGGCGCCATCGCCGACCAGCATCACGTGCTCGGACTGGTCCATCACCGCACGCGCCAGTTCGATCGGGTTCTTGACCCGGTGCACGCCGGCCACCGCGCCGGCCTTGCCGGTGCGCCCGTCCATGATCGCCGCGTCCAGTTCGTTGCGGCCGTCGTGGGTGAACACCGCGCCCTTGCCGGCGTTGAACTGCGGCGAGTCCTCCAGCACGGTGATCGCCGCGGCGACCGCATCCACCGCCGGCTTGCCCTGCGCCAGCAGCGCCTGCCCGGTACGCAGCGCCTTCTCCATCGCCGCGCGCGCCTCGGCCAGGTCGGCCGGGCTGCTGCTGGCACGCTCGACGCCGGCGCCGCCATGGATCACAAGGGTGGTGGCGGGAATTTCGCGCATGCGCCCGTCCTGCACCGCGTAGTAGCGGTGGAACACCGGTGCCTCGACGCGGCCGTCGGGCAGGTGCAGGGTGGAACCGGGGCCGACCCCGACGGTCTCGATGCGGGCGGCCTGCAGCGGCTGCCCGGCCGGGGTGGGCGGTTGCAGCGGCCCGGCGACCACGGTGGCCACGGCCTGCGGATCGGTGGCATAGACGCGCGCGGTACCGTCGCCCTCCACCGCCAGCGCGGCGCTCTCGTCCACGCCCAGGCCGATCAGCGGCTCCCCCTTGGGCGCCAGGGTGGCGGCCTTGGCGCGGAACGCAAACAGGCGGCCGAGGCGGTCGCGCTCGCGGAAGTGGGTATCGGTGATGACCCGCTTGAGCAGGTCCAGGTGCAGGAAGTCGGTCTCGATGGTGACCGCCGGCCCCAGCGGATCGGCCAGCGCCGCCGGGCTGGTGATGCTGCCGCCGTCCATCGAGCCGTACAGGTACTCGCCCAGCATCGCCAGGCCGGCGCTGGTGCCGCCCAGCGGCTTGCCGGCGCGCACGTGCGCGTCCAGCGCGTCGGCCACCGGGGTGTTCTTCCAGTAGCGCACGTAGCGCGACTGGTCGCCGCCGGCGATGAAGATGCCGTCGGCGCGGGCCAGCGCGCGCAGCAGCGCCGGATCGCTGGAGGCGCCGCGGCCGCTGAACACGAACGTCTCGACCGAGGCCACGCCGCCGACCTTGCGGTAGAACTCCTCGCCCACCTCGTTGGCCTGCGAGGCGCGCAGCACCACCACGTGGCCGTGCCCGGCCTTGGCCATGAACCAGCGCAGCGCGTCGTAGTTGCGGTCGCCGCCCCCCATCAGCAGCAGGCCGGGCGACACCGGGCCGGGTGTGGGCGCGGCCGGATCGCCGACCAAGTACTGGCGGTAATCGCGCGCGACGGCGGGCGTGGCCAGGCACAGGCCCAGCAGCAGCGACATCCAGGGCCGGAACATGCCGACGGAACGGGTCATGCGGATCTCCTCGGGAACGGGGCAGGCAGGCGAGCGTGCGGCTCGTTGCTGAGAGGGGACGAACGGCGGCACGGTTTCCCCCCGCCGCCGTCACCCTCCCACGTCGGCGCGCGCGGCACTTGCCCGCACGCACCGGCGATCGGCTAATGTGGGATCCATGTCCGCTTCCCTCGACGATTGGTTCGTCCAAGAAATCCTCGTCCACGAGCAGGCGCTCAGCGGCTACCTGCGGCGCTGCTGGCCGCATCGCGAGGAGTGGCACGACCTGCGCCAGGAGATCTACGTGCGCGTCTACGAGGCCGCCGGCAAGGCCCGGCCGAGCCTGCCCAAGTCGTTCCTGTTCGCCACCGCGCGGCACCTGATGACCGACCGGTTGCGCCGCAACCGGGTGGTGTCGATCGAGGCAGTGGGGGATCTGGAGTCGATGCACGTCCTGATAGACGAGCTGTCGCCGGAACGCTGGTGCGGCGGACGGCAGGTGCTGGGCCGGCTGGCGGCGGCCTTCGACCGGTTGCCGGACCGCTGCCGCAGCGTGGTCTGGCTGCGGCGGGTCGAGGAACTGCCGCAGAAGGAGGTGGCCGTGCGCCTGGGAATCAGCGAGAAGAGCGTGGAGAAGCACGTGGCCCGGGGCATGCGCCTGCTGGCCGATCATTTCCATGGCGACGAGGGCGCGGCGGCGCCGGCGAAGCCGATGCATGCGCGGGCGCGCGATGGACAGCAGGTGGATTGAGGCGCGTGCGGCGGCCTGGCTGGCGCGGCGCGACCGCGACGACTGGTCCGACGCACGGCAGGCGCGCCTGGATGCCTGGCTGGCCGCGGCCACCGCGCACCGGG
>NZ_AQOI01000109.1:0-2062 GCF_000364665.1 Xanthomonas sp. SHU 199 | reverse complement strand
GGAGGGCGAGAAGTTCGTCGGCCACTGGGTCAACGTGGAGTCGAAGGACGACACGATCGACATCGAGCGCAACGGGGAGTCGTTCATGGTGCGCAATACCACTCCGCGCTTCTTCACCCGCAAGCCCAAGACCGAGAGCTACCCGGCCATCTACAAGGACGGCGTGCTGCAGGTGACCAACGACGGCGAGACGGTGAACTTCGCCATCGACGAGGCCGATGGGCACCTCAACACCGGCAGCGACGAGTACCAGCGGGTTCCGGCCAAGTAGTTGCGCGACGTCGAGCCCGGACCCCGGGCTCGCCTGGCCTACCCGCATCGGAAGGTTGCTGCGGGCCCGGCAGTTCGCCGGTTCCCGGGACGCCGCTTCGCTTACTCGCCAGTGGGCCGCTTGGTCCGCGTGGACCGGCGTTTCTCGCTCTCGAGCGCTTTCAGCTTGCGCGTTGCCTCTTCGAAATCGCGCTCCACCGGCGACGGTTCTTCCAACGTGCGCTGCCTGTAGCGGGCGAACTCGGCCTTGGAAAATTCCAATGCCTGTTCGCGGCCGATGCGGCCAGCATGGGTCAGCACGTCGCGGTCGCTCAGGCGCAGGAAATCGTCCAGCTTGGCGATCCACGCGTCCATGGTCATCGGCCTGCGGTTCATGGCCTGCAACTCGGCGAACTCCAGGTAGGCGGTGACGATGCGGTTCAGTGCCCCCAGCTCCTCCGCGTTCAAGTAGCTCTTGGCGACGACCGCATCGGACGCGCGCGGCGCGGCGCCCACCCAGTTGGTCATGCCGCTGTGCGGCTTGCTGGCGTCGGCGCGCTCCATGAGCAGTTCGGCGGCGGTGTGGCCATGGGCCGCCCAGTGCATCTTGTTCTGCACGGTGGCGAAGAAACGCTGGCTGGCCTCGGCCGACGGGTCGTAATCCACGCTGGTGGCGTAGATGTCCAGCACTTTGCGCCAGAACAGCTTCTCCGACGAGCGGATGTCGCGGATACGGCCCAGCAGTTCTTCGAAATAGCCATCGTCAGGCCCGCGCTTGAGCCGTTCGTCGTCCAGCGCGAAGCCCTTGACCAAGTACTCGGACAGCCGCGCCGTCGCCCACTGGCGGAACTGGGTGCCGCGCGCGGAGCGGACCCGGTAGCCGACGGCGAGGATGGCGTCGAGGTTGTAGTGATCGATGGTACGGCGCACTTGGCGCTCGCCTTCGGCTTGAACTATTCGGAATCTCCGAATAGTTCGTTCATGTTCAAGTTCACCCTCGGAAAAAATGCTGCCGAGATGTTCATTGATCGTTGGGACAGAGACTTGAAACAGTTCTGCGATCTGCCGCTGCGTCAACCACACCGACTCGCCTTCCAGCCGCACCTGGATCCGCGTCTGCGCATCCTCGCTGCGATACAGGATCAATTCCGAGGTGGGGGCGTCCTTGTCTTCGTTACGCATGCCAGCTCCTGACGCGGTTCGTCAAAACAGCGCGCCCTGGATCGGCGTGCTGGGTAGTTCGGGAAGGATATCGGCTGCAGGCCGCATCGGCTGCGACTGTGGCTGCTGCTCCCCACCCAACCGCCACGCCAACCCCGAGATCCGCGCCGCATGCCGGGCCAGGGCGGCGCGCAGCACCGCTTCGCTGGCGGCGATGTGCAGCGCGCGGCGGGCGCGGGTGATGCCGGTGTAGACCAGTTCGCGGCTGAGCACGCGGGCGTCGCGGGCCGGCAGCTGAAGCCAGACTTCGTCGAATTCGCTGCCCTGGGCCTTGTGCACGGTCATGGCGAAGGCGCTTTCGTGCGCGGGCAGTGCGGCCGGGTGGAAGCCGCGGACTTGGCCGTCGCCGTCGCCGGCGCCGTCGAACCAGGCGACCAGGGTGCCCTGGGCGTCCTTCAGGCAGATGCCGACGTCGCCGTTGAACAGGCCGTGGCGGTAGCTGTTCTCGGTGATCAGCAACAGGCGGCCGTGGAACCAGGGCGCGGCGGCGCCGAGGCGGCGTGCGCCGCTGGCGGTCTCGGCCAGCAGTTGTTCGATGCGCGCGTTGAGCCCGCGCGCGCCCTGCGGGCCGGCGCGCACGGCGGTGAGCAGG